>NZ_JBEHFV010000002.1:0-136418 GCF_040225855.1 Corynebacterium sp. KPL2850 | reverse complement strand
TAAACCCCTACCCCCACCAACACAAAATGTCGTTTAACTCGACACGCCGAAAAACAACACGTTTTGTCGTTTAACCCTACAGAAAATCCCACGGCCGAGGAGTTACTCCATAGCCGTGGGATAATTTGTCGGGCTAACAGGATTTGAACCTGCGACCCCTACACCCCCAGTGTAGTGCGCTACCAAACTGCGCCATAGCCCGGCGTCGCATTATTTGTTGCGACTGCCCTAGATTACATCAGGATAATTCCACAGTGAAATCTAGGCCGTGACCTGCATTAAAGCTCGCCGGTGGAATAGACCCATGCGCCATTAAGGCGCCGGAAAGACGATCGCTCCCGCTGGGAGCCCACTGCCTCGCCCTTGTAGAAGGCCTCAAATTCCACGATGCCTTCATCGTCTACTAGGCCACCGCGCTCGGTATCGAGGATATCGAGGCGGTAGAACCGGATGGGGGAGTCGGCCA
This sequence comes from Corynebacterium sp. KPL2850, assembly GCF_040225855.1. NCBI lineage: Bacteria > Bacillati > Actinomycetota > Actinomycetes > Mycobacteriales > Corynebacteriaceae > Corynebacterium > Corynebacterium sp. KPL2850. Next base: position 135,952 of record NZ_JBEHFV010000002.1, on the reverse strand, counting down.
AGTCCAATGAGCTCGGCCGAGTCACCGGATCCCAGGTGCGCAGGAGGTAGTCCTCATCGCCGCTGACGAAGGCGCTAAAGCGTGACCGCATGAGGGCCTCCGCCGTGGGAGCTTTGGCACCAGCGTGGTACTTGCCGCAGCATTCGCCAAAGCTCAGCCCGCTCGTGCAGGGGCAGCGGCGGGAATCGGCGATGGGGTTGAGGGCCACCATTAGTTGGCGTCCACGATATCGGTGATGGTGGCGCCGGCGGCCATGCGCTCGATGTCGGTATCGCGCGCGGCTACGCGCAGTGCATCGACCTCGGAATCGTCCAAGGAGCCTTTTAGTTCGATGCGGCGCTCGAAAGAGGTGGAACCGGTCTGGGTGATGGTCACGTGGACATCGTCAAGCGCAAGCTTCTTGCCGGCTTCCTTGATGGCCTGGGTGGAGGCAGCTGCCAAGGCCGACATGAGCAGGCCGGTTGCGGTAAAGCCCTTGCCCTTGCCGCCTTCCTTTTTGGTCCGGTCCGCGGTAACGGAATGATCATTGTGGCGCACCACGACACCGAATTTGGTGCCGATAGCAGGGCTGGCAACGGCGGCATCCGTACCCACTTCCTCGGGTTCATAGTCGGGGACGATAAACTGCCGCGACCATGCACCGATGAGATCAGCGGCGCGGGCCGCCGTACCCTGTTTCGTCAGCAGGTGATCGGCCTTATCCAACGAGACGAGGGACTTGGGATAGCGGGTCATGCGGAAAATATTTTGCGCATTGTCGATGCCCACCGTTTGGTCGATGGGAGAATGCAGGGACAAGAGTGGCTTGCGCAACCGCGGCAGGTATTCCTCTGGGTTGGTTTCTGCCAAATCCTCTAGGAATTTACGCGAAATGGTCAGCGCCCTGCCGCCTAGGACGACCTCGACCTCGCCATTAGCGTCTACCTCGCCGATCTTATCCGCGTAGTGCAGCACGGAGTGCGCCGGATCGAAGGGGGCGCCGATGGTGGCAACGGCCCGAATCTTTTTCATTGCCGTGGCGGCCTTGAGCACCGCCGCACCGCCCAGGGAGTGGCCAATGAGCATCTGCGGTGCGGAATAATGTTCTTCTAGCCAGTCCGCTGCGGCGCGGATATCGTCGACATTCTGGTTAAACGTAGTGTCCGCAAACTCGCCTTCTGATTGCCCCAAACCGGGGAAATCAAAGCGCAGCGTGGCGATGCCGAATTCCGTTAATTGCTTCGAGGTGCGGGCCGCGCCAGGGGTATGGCGCGAGCCGGCAAAGCAATGCGCGAAGACGGCGAAGGCGAGAGGTGGAGCATCAGGAAAGTCGATGGTTCCTGCCATCTCGGTTCCTCGGCTGGACGGCAGCTTAACATTGACGGATTGCATGGCACCTACAATAACGGCCCCATAAGTTCCAAGCCAGATGAGGTTGACTAGAGTCGTAGGCAGCCAGCCCCTAAAGGAGGAATTGTCGTGGGAGCATTCGATTGGTTCTGGAAAGCGATGGGCTCGCAAAGCGAGCGAAACGATAAGAAATCCAAGGCCATCGTGGATGAAGCTCGCTCCGCCGCGGAGAAACTCGCACAGAGCGACGATGCTGCCGTAGCTCAAGCCGCCCGCGATGCGGTGCGCGGCGGCGAGGTCGCTGACAAGGCCCAATTCCTGGGTGCCCTTGCCGTAGCGTGTGAACGCACCCTGGGCCTGCACCCATTCACCGTGCAATCGCAGGCGGTACTGCGACTGCTTACCGGCGATGTCATTCAAATGGCTACCGGTGAGGGCAAGACGCTCGTCGGCGCGATGGCCGCTACGGGTTTCGCGCTGACTGGGAAGCGCGTCCACGTCGTGACGGTCAATGACTATCTGGCCAGCCGCGATGCCGAATGGATGCGGCCTGTCGTGGAATTTTTTGGGCTGCAGGTAGCCTCCGTGACGGAGGGCATGAGTGCGGATGAGCGCCGCGCGGCCTATGCACAGAATATTATTTACGCCCCCGTTAATGAATTGGGCTTTGACCTTTTGCGCGATAATCAGATCACCGAACGCGCACAGGCGGTGCAGGCTCCTGGCGATGTCGCCTTGGTGGACGAAGCCGATTCCGTCTTAGTTGACGAGGCCCTTGTACCGCTGGTGCTGGCCGGAAACCGCCCGGGTGAGGCTCCCACGGGGCAAATTACCAATGTGGTCTCTCGGCTGCGGGAGAACCACGAGTACGTCATCTCAGATGATGGGCGCACGGTGCAGCTTACCGATGTCGGCGCAGCCCGCGTAGAGCGAGAGCTCGGCATCGATTCCCTTTATTCCGAAGACAATATCGGCACCGTCCTGGTCAAGGTCAATTTAGCGCTGCACGCAAAGGCGCTGTTGATCCGCGATATTCACTACATCGTGGTGGACGGCAAGCTGCAGCTTATCGATGCCTCCCGTGGTCGCGTCGCCGACCTGCAGCGCTGGCCCGACGGGCTGCAGGCTGCGGTAGAGGCTAAAGAGGGCTTAGAGGTCTCTGAGGGCGGGCGCATCCTCGATACGATTACACTGCAAGAACTCATGCGCAGGTACCCGTTGGTCTGCGGGATGACGGGCACTGCGGTAGAGGCCACCGACCAGCTGCGGCAATTTTATGACCTGCACGTTTCCGTTATCGATCGGAATAAGCCACTGCAGCGCTTTGATGAGCAGGATCGTATATTTGCCACCATAGGGGAGAAGTCAGCGGCAATCGTCGAAGAAATTGCCCGCCTGCACGATGCTGGTCAACCTGTACTTGTGGGAACCCAAGACGTGGCGGAATCAGAGAATTTGGCTGAGGCCTTGCGCGATCGCGATATCGAAGTCAACGTGCTCAACGCCAAAAATGACCGCGAAGAGGCACAGATTGTCGCCGAAGCCGGCGATGTAGGACGGGTAACCGTCTCCACACAAATGGCCGGCCGCGGTACCGACATCAAGCTCGGCGGCGCCGATGAGGCCGACCACGATGAGGTGACCGAGCGCGGCGGCCTTGCCGTGATCGGAACCTCTCGGCACCGCACCGCGCGGCTCGATAACCAGCTGCGCGGGCGTGCAGGCCGGCAAGGAGACCCAGGCTTGGCCCTATTTTTCGTCTCGCTGGAAGATGATGTGGTGCAACAAGGCGGTGCGGGGGAAAAGGTCAGCGCGCAGCCCGGCCCTGGCGGCCTTATCGAATCCAAACGGGTGCAGGACTTTGTGGCACATTGCCAGCGGGTAACAGAGGGTCAATTGCTAGAAATTCACGCCCAAACCTGGAAGTATAACCAGCTCTTGGCGGATCAGCGCATCATCATCGATAAGCGCCGTGCAGCGCTATTGGATACAGACCAAGCGTGGCAGGAACTAGCTGAGCGCGCCCCAGAGCGGGCGAGCGAGCTTGCGGATCTCCCAGAGGTAGCGCGGATTCAGGCGGCGCGGGAGATCATGCTGTATCACCTCGACATGGGCTGGGCCGATCATCTCGAGCTGCTCGATGATGTGCGAGAATCCATCCACTTGCGCGCCATCGCGCGCGAGACCCCAATTGACGAATATCACCGCATTGCGGTCCGCGAGTTTAAGGACTTAGCGCAACGGGCAGTCGATCAGGCGGTAGAGACCTTCAGGCAGGTGCCTATTGACGCCGAGGGGGCACACCTTGCAGACTCTGGGTTGAACCGTCCAAGCGCAACTTGGACCTATATGGTTTCTGATAACCCCCTTGCGGGGCAGGGAAATTCCGTGTTGAGCGGCATCGGAAATATTTTTCGGTGAAATAATTGCCCACTGAGAGATCACAGACTCGGAAGAGTCGCTATTATTGGTATAAGTAACTCAAAACTAATCCCCGGAGGTAACAATGAGCGAGAACACCGGAACCCCGGAACCACAGGTGGAGACCACCTCTGTATTCCGCGCTGACCTGCTCAAGGAAATGGAAAATGGCACCAAGGGAACCGAAACCTCTGCGGTAGGTACGGAAAACTTGGAGGATGGCCAGGCATTGCTTGTGGTCAAGCGTGGCTCCAATGCCGGTGCCCGCTTCCTGCTGGACCAGGACACTACCACGGCAGGGCGCCACCCAGAGGCAGATATCTTCCTGGATGATGTCACCGTCTCCCGCCGTCACGCTGAATTCCGCAAGAATGATGACGGCCAATTCGAGGTAGTAGACGTGGGATCCCTGAACGGCACCTACGTCAACCGCGAACCGCGCAACTCGCAGGTGCTCGAGGTTGGAGATGAAATTCAGATCGGTAAATTCCGTCTCGTCTTCATCACCAAGCAGGACTAAAACCGCAGCAGACAGACCGTTTTGCCGTCCTCGGTTAAAGCGGTTTGGTCTCCTTTTTATATCCAACGACTACTGAGACACTTTTAAAGAGATAGACACAGTGAGCGCAGCAGAATCCGCGGCGGCATCAGCTCGCCGCAAGAGCCCGAATACGAAGAAGGCTAAGACCATGTCCATTGGCGTGGTCTTAGAAACGCTGAATCAGCAATTCCCTGATGTCACTGTGTCTAAAATCCGCTTCCTCGAGTCAGAGGGGCTGATTTCTCCCCAGCGCACTGCCTCCGGCTACCGCCGGTTCACGCAGGAAGATGTGGATAGGCTGCGCTATATCTTGACCACCCAGCGGGATAACTACACCCCGCTAAAGGTCATCCGCGAGCAGCTGGAAGCAATGGATTCCGGCCAGGTCACTGCCATTGTTTCTGCTGGCAATGCGGAGACATTGCTGTCCCCGCAGCAGTTCAAGGCGCCCGCGGTAACACGCCTGACCGATGCCGAGGTAGCAGAGCAAGCCGGAGCATCCGAGGCGGATATTGCCACCTTAATCAAAGATAAACTGATTAAGCCGGATGCCGCGGGATTTTTCAATACCGATGACGTGGCCATTGCCTCCGCAGCAGTAGCGCTGCAGGCTTTTGGGGTTAGCGCTAGCCAGCTGAAGTCCCTGCGCAATAGCGCACGCCGCCAAGCGGATTTGATTTCCCAGGTCGCAGCCCCCGTGGCGCACTCGAATTCCGATACCGCGCACCAGCAGGCAGAGGAACTTTCCCAGCAGATGACGGCGCTGGTCGTTTCTTTGCATGCCACCCTGGTAAAGACGGATTTGCGCCACGAATTTAACGCCTAACTCACCATGGCAGCCTCCCGTGTGGGAGAGTGGTAGCTATGAGTGATGTAACCCTTGAATTTCACGGCATTCACCAGCTTGGGCCAGAAGATGATGTCTGCGCGCTGCTGCGTTGGTCCGAAGAAAATCGCCTCATTCCCGTCTGGCTTTCAGCCGTAGACGGAATTCAATTGGCCGCTGTTTTTGCTGACCAGCACCCAAATCGCCCCACGACTCACGATCTTCTCTGTGAGGTCCTGGAGGCTGCAGGTGGAGTTGAAGCCATCGAAATTGTCAACCACCATCAAGGCACATTCATGGTGGATATTCAGACTGCGCAAGGCGAGGTTTTTGATGCCCGTGTAAGCGATGCCTTGGCGGTAGCTGACCACTTTAAGGTTCCCATTGTTGCCGAGTCTGCGCTCTTGGCGCAGGTATCCGTTTTCGCCAGCGAGGAGGACATTAAGGAATACTTCGACCTTGAACTTCCTACCCCCACCGAGGAGGGGCGAGATAGCGATGCCACTTCCGCCGGGGAAAGCACCTCTGCATCTGGAAACGCGCAGGCCGATGCCGATTTTGAAGAGATGATGCGCAGCCTTGGCATGGATGAATCCGATTTCCACACGGGGGAAGAAGACGGAGAAAATTAATGACACGCGTGTGACTAATGGTGACAATGTGGTTTTTAAAGTCTAAAGTTGTACTCGAAGGTTAAGCAAGCACCGCTTGACGGGGGTGTGCGCTTGGCATTTAATTGATCTTTAGAGCTTCCAACAAACCCCATTGGAGTAATTACGTGAGCATCACCGAGGACACTCAGTCCGAGTCCCAGTACGTCCAAGAATCCCTCTTTGATGTGGGACCGGACGAAGAAGTGGGGTACCGCGTGCCCATCGCCTGCCAAGTTGCTGGCATCACCTACCGCCAGTTGGACTACTGGGCACGCACCAACTTGGTCAACCCCTCCATTCGCACCGCCCGCGGCTCGGGTTCGCAGCGCCTATATTCTTTCAAGGACGTCTTGGTCCTCAAGATTGTTAAGCGCCTGCTCGATACCGGTATTTCCCTGCAGAATATCCGCTTGGCCGTGGAATCGTTGCATGACCGCGGAGTTAACGATTTGGCGGAGCTCACCCTCGTCTCTGATGGCACCACCGTGTACGAGTGCCGCTCCAATGATGAGGTCATTGACCTTCTCGCCGGCGGTCAGGGTGTATTCGGCATCGCAGTGCCGGGAATCTTGAAGGAACTGTCCGGCACAATTACGTCCTTCCCCGCAGAGCGCATCGAGGAATTGCCCGATGATAATGTGGTTGGCCTCGATGAGCTCGCCGCTCGCCGCAATCGCAAGAGCTCCTAGGTCTTCTTAAAAGTTCTCCCTCCCGACCCCAGCTCACGGGGTGGAGGGAGAACTTTTTGTTTAAACCCCAGCGGCCTTATCCACCGCGGCGTTGAGGTCCTCCTGGGTGCCTGCATCGACACTAGTGAATTTTTCAGCAGCGTCCTTTAGCTGTTCATCGACTTCCCCTGGGCCCACGTGGACAACGGATAGCTCTACGTTGTCTGACTTCGCGCCGTCAAGGGAGGCGGCAAACTGGGCATCATCCATGTCGAGCTCAGTACCGGTCGTAACGAGGACGACCCGTGTCTTTTGGTTGGTGCCAACGGCTTGATCCGCTGCGGTATTCAGTGCCGCGATTGTAGCGCTGCGCGTTTGCGGCACACCACCGGTGCCGAGTGCCGCGAGTGTCTGCGACACCTCAGAGCCATCGCCGAATCCGAGGTTATCGCGGTAGCCCACCGCCGCGGCCTCCGAAATGGGGGACGAATAGTTCCACAAGGCAACCTGACTATTGTTGTCACTCAATTTTTCTGCGGTGCCAGATAGCGCTTGTTGCGTTGCGTCAAACATCGCGGTCATATTCGCAGAAGTATCAACGAGCAGGAGAGTATTGGGGGCCATCTCCACGGTGGAGGAGGAAGCCGAGCCCGAAGCCTCTTTGCCCTCTTCGCCGTCGTCCGGCGTACTCGGAGCGGAGGAGGAGACTCCTGGGCTGCTTTCCACAGGGGATTGGGACGCGGTATCTGCGGCTGTAGGCTCTCCAGCGTCATCCCCAGCGCGCAACAGGAAAATTAAAGGTGCGATAACGGCAAGGATTGCGATGATGATAACCGCGATAACCCAGCCGGCTAGTGCGAATCTGTTTTCCCCGTTTGAGTGCCGTGCCATGTAGTGCCTTTCTCCAAAACTCCCGAGCCAGCGCATGATGCGTTTAATCTAGTGTAACTGGCAATAAGCCTTTTCCATTACTGCGACAAGCCGCTCACGCAGTGGTTGGGCTCGCTGCGCGAGGCTCCGTTGACGGTTGACATACGTCGCTTTGCCCTCTGGTGTTTCAATAGGAACTACCCCAAGGCCCCAATTACGGCAATCATACGGAGAGGCCTCCATGTCAAGGATGCGGGCATCGATAGCCAGATCCAGGCAATCGAGGAAGAGATCACCTGGGACCAAGGGGCCAAGCTTCCACGCCCATTTATAAAGATCCATGGTCACGTGCACGCAGGCTGCCTGGTCGTTGGCCGGTTGATCCTCACGGTTGAGAACCGTCAAGTTGAGCGGACGCGCGGGCGGGGTAAAGAAACGGAACGCATCATAATGCGAGCACTTTAGAGAATGAGTATCAACGACCCGGTTGGTTCCTTCTGCGCCTAAGCGCAGCGGGAGATCATGGCGTGGGGAATCGGTGTGGTAAACCATCGCCCATTCGTGCAGACCAAAACAATCGAAGTGCACCGGGTTGGTGGCAGAGCGCCGCAGCAGATCCAAAATATAGTCAACGGAACTTCCGCGGCGTTGCATATAGGACTCCACGTCCACGGTGATGCCGTCCGGAGTCTCGTGGTAATCGCGCCAGCTAGCCTGCGGCGCGTGACCCTTGAGCGCCGTGTCGATGCCCGGATGCCAGCGCTTTAGATGCGACGGGCGGACAGGGTAGTACTCAAAGAGGAAATCAAATACGGGATGATAGCTGCCCGGATGGCGAAACCTCTCCAGGCGGTCCGCCGCCCGCCGCTCGTGCTCATTCATGCGGGCTGTCCAGTCAGCGGTAGATAAAACCTGCACGCGCGAATCCTCCTTTCTGTTTCGCTAGCGCTTAGCGGCGCCGCCCCTTACCCCTCCTGGCTCCACCAACCTGCCGTTTCTGTTGGCGTGGGGGTTGTTTCTTTTGTTGCTGGCCCGCGCCGTTAGCACCGTCTTCGCCCGGCGGCGGAAGGGCCGGTCCGTGCGGCTTGCGGGCGCCGGTGACCGTGCGCAGATCAGGAGCACCGGCCGGGTTTTCGCGGTGGGAAATATCGTGTTCGGTAGCGCTCACACCGGCCTTTTTGATGAGGGCAGCTACCTCTGAGCGCTGTTCATCGGTGACCAGGGTAACTACTGTACCCGCCGCACCGCCGCGCGCCGTACGCCCTGCGCGGTGCAGGTAGGCCTTGTGTTCTGCAGGCGGATCCACGTGGACGACGAGGGAAACGTCTGCAATATCGATGCCGCGCGCCGCAATATCGGTGGCTACGAGGACTGGAATGGAGCCATCGGCAAAGCCAGAAATGGCGCGGGTGCGCGCCCCCTGGCCCTTATCTCCGTGCAGTGGATAGGCGTTAATGCCGGCACGCCGAAGCTTTTTTACCTGCCTGTCCACGCCGTGCTTGGTACGCATGAACATGATGGTCTTGCCTGCGCGCGCAGCGATGCGCATAACCACCTCATTGCGGGCGGGGCGATCGCCCACGAAAAATAGGTGGTGCGACATCGATTCCACCGCCGCGGCAACTGGAGCTGTGGAGTGGACCACGGGATCGTGCAGGAATTGCTCGACCAGCTTATTGACGTCCCCGTCGAGGGTCGCAGAAAAAAGCAGCCGTTGACCGGTGGGCGGGGTGTAGTTTAAAAGCTTGCGCACCTGGGGAAGAAAACCCATATCGGCCATCTGGTCTGCCTCGTCAAGAGTGGTGATCTGTACCTTGTCGAAGGACAACTTCCCTTGGGCGATGAGATCTTGGGCGCGACCAGGTGTGGCGACCAAGAGGTCTACTGGGCGTGCCAGAGAGCGGATGTGATGGTTGATATTAACGCCGCCGACCACGGCGAGGACGCGTAGCCCTAATGCGGCGGCGGGCTCATCGAGGCGTTGTTGGATCTGCGTCGCTAACTCGCGGGTGGGGGCGAGCACGACCGCGCGGGGCTGGCCCGGGGTAGAGGCGCCCGAGCCAGCCAATCGGGCCAATGTAGGAAGCCCAAAGGTAAAGGTCTTACCGGAACCGGTAGGCCCGCGGCCAAGTACGTCCTTGCCTGCGAGTACATCGGGGATGGCTGCGGCTTGGATGGGGAAAGCTTCCGTGATTCCTTGGTTGTGTAAAACGTGAACCACGCGCTGAGGTAAGCCGAGTTCGGCAAAAGTAGTCATCGTTGGGCAATTCTAACTGGTGGGCGCGCAAAATCCCGCATCGCCCGACGCACGATTGGTGGGCTAAGCTACAAGTGAGAAATCCCATAGCAAAAATAAGCCCCTGCTTTAGGTATTTCACTGGTTATTACCTAACGTGGAAGGTGGTGCTGGGAAGCACGCAAATCTTTTCCTCCACTCACCGGCCCCTTCCAAGGCCACACCGAACTGTTAAGGAGTCGTCACATGGCTCAAGCACAAGCATCCGCAGCCAGTACTTCTTCCCACTCCTCACCGCAGGAATCAACAGAGCCCACGAAGAAGGAGAGGTTTCACCTTGATGCCGTGTGGTTCGCGCTGGCCTTCGTGGCTCTAGCGGTCGTCTTACTTATCCCGATTCCAGGACTCGACTGGCCCGCCAAAGTGGCTCTGGGCATGCTGGCCTTCGCGGTGATCATGTGGGTGACCGAGGCCGTGAGCTATCCGGTAAGCGCCCTGCTCATCGTTGGCCTTATTTCCCTGCTGTTGGGGCTCGGGCCGGATCCAGAATCCGATGGCATCTACGGCACCTCCAACGCTCTCAAGGTCGCGATGGCAGGATTTTCCTCCTCCGCGGTAGCACTCGTGGCCGCAGCGCTGATTCTGGCCGGGGCGATGCAAGCTACGGGCCTGCATAAGCGGATTGCCCTGTACGTGCTGAAGGTCGCGGGGGAGAAGACCTCCCACATCGTTATCGGCGCCATTGCGATTGCCATCATCTTGGCCTTCTTCGTTCCTTCTGCCACCGCGCGTGCGGGCGCCGTAGTACCCATCTTGCTCGGTATGGTAGCCGCCTTCGGCCTTTCCTATGAGTCGAAGCTGGGTGCTCTACTCGTCATTACCGCAGCGCAAGCCGTATCGATCTGGAACGTGGGCATTAAGACCGCCGCCGCACAAAACCTCGTGGCGGTGGGGTTTATCGAGGATCAAATGGGGCAGTCGGTCTCTTGGGGCCAATGGTTCATTTGGGCCGCACCGTGGTCCATCCTGATGTCCATTGCGCTGTATTTCATCATGCGCGCCGTCATCAAACCGGAAACGGAGCGCATTGAGGGAGGAAAGGAGCTCATCGCCAAGCAGCTAGAAGACCTCGGGCCCACCTCACCGGAAGAGAAGAGGCTCATCAGATTTTCCCTCCTCCTGCTCTTCTTCTGGGCCACGGAGGGACTGCTGCACCCGATTAGTTCGGCCGTCATTACCGCGGTGGCCGTTGCCCTGATGCTGTTACCGAAGATCGGCGTGTTTACCTGGCCAGAGGCCCAAAAATCAGTGAGCTGGGGTACCCTCATCGTCTTTGCCATCGGCATTTCGCTCGGCTCATTCCTGTTGGATACGGGCGCTGCCACGTGGCTATCAGAAAAGACCTTCGGGCTGATGGGGCTGGATTCGCTGCCGATTCTGGCAACGATTGCGCTGGTATCGCTGTTTAATATCCTCATCCACTTGGGCTTTGCCTCTGCTACGTCGCTTGCCTCCGCGCTCATCCCGGTCTTTATTGCTTTGGCCTCCACGCTGGATGTGCCTAACGGCGGCATCGGCTTCGTGGTCATTCAGCAGTTCGTCATCTGCTTCGGATTCTTGCTTCCCGTCTCGGCGCCGCAGAATATGCTGGCCTATGGCACCGGTGCCTTTAGCACCAAACAATTCCTTCGCTCTGGTATCCCGCTGACCATCGTCGGATACCTGCTCATCCTGCTGCTCTCTGCCACCTACTGGTCGTGGCTCGGCTTGGTCTAAGGCCAGGTACTAAAAAGGGGAGGGCCTGCACCGAGCAGGTCCTCCCTCTATGTGTACGGCAGTTTAGTCCGTTTGCGTCAGGCTGCGGTCACCGGACCACTCGACGTGGAAGGTGCCGGGCTTATCGGTGCGCTTGAAGGTGTGCGCGCCAAAGAAGTCGCGCTGGCCCTGGATAAGGGCGGCGGGCAGGCGGGTGGCGCGCAGGCTGTCGTAGTACGACAGCGAAGACGCGAATACCGGGGCGGGCAGGCCCATCTGGGTTGCCGCGACGACGACGCGGCGCCACGGTTCGATGAGGTCTTCCAGCTCGCCCTTGAAGTAGGGATCCAGGATGAGGGCGGGAAGCTCTGGATTGGTATCAAATGCCTCGCGGATTCGGTCCAAGAACTTAGCGCGGATGATGCAGCCGCCGCGCCAGATGGTGGCCAAGTCGCGCGGATCGACATCCCAACCGAATTCAGCAGAACCAGCCTTGATCTCATCGAAGCCCTGGGAGTAGGCGATGAGCTTGGCGGCATACAACGCACGGCGAACGTCTTCGATGAACGCATCCTTGTCGATGTCGAAGTCCGCGTTCGTGCCTGCTGGAAGCTGACCCTCCTGCGCGGCGGCGCGCTGCTGGCTAGAAGAAGACAGTGCACGGGCAAAGACGGACTCGGCGATCCCGGTAATTGGAACGCCCAATTCCAAGCCATTGATGGCGGTCCAGCGGCCGGTACCTTTCTGGCCGGCGGCGTCCAAGATGACATCGACAAGCGGGGCGCCCGTATCCGGATCCTTCTGGGCCAGTACCTCGGCGGTGATCTCAATGAGGTAAGAGTCCAGGTCGCCGGAGTTCCACTCCTTGAAGATTTCCGCGATCTCGGCAGGCTCCATGCCAGCGCCGTAGCGCAGCAGCTGGTAGGCCTCGCCGATGACCTGCATATCGGCGTACTCGATGCCGTTGTGGACCATTTTAACGAAGTGGCCGGCGCCATCCGGTCCAATGTGGGTCACGCACGGGGTGCCATCTACCTCGGCAGCGATGGACTCCAGGATGGGGCCCAAGGTCTCCCAGGACTCGGCCGGACCACCAGGCATGATGGACGGGCCGTTCAAGGCGCCTTCCTCGCCGCCGGAAATGCCCGCGCCCACGAAGTGCTTGCCGCGCTCGGCCACTTCCTTTTCGCGACGAATGGTATCCGTAAACAGCGCATTGCCGCCATCGATGATGATATCGCCGTCATCCATGGCATCGGCAAGCTGGTCAATGACCGCATCGGTGGCCTTGCCCGCCTGCACCATGATGATGGCCTTGCGGGGCCGCTCCAAGGAAGCCACGAAATCCGCGATGGACTCGGAAGGAATAAAGTTTCCTTCGTCACCGTGGGCCTCAATGAGGGCGTGGGTCTTTTCTGGGCTGCGATTATAGACGGCGACGTTATTGCCATTGCGGGCAAAGTTGCGGGCTAGGTTGGAGCCCATTACCGCTAGGCCGACAACACCAATGTGCGCGAGTTCGTTCTTTTCAGTCATGGTGCCTATCCTACGTCACCGCCTCACTTTCGCCGCGCTGGCGGCTAAGCTTGAAGGCTATGTCAGATACCCAGATACTCAATGACTTACTTCACACCGCGCACACGCGCCTGCTCAACGAGGAGGAACTGGAGAAACTAAATTCGGTCAACGGCGGGCTTGCCGAGTTCATCGGGCTCACCTTCGACCGCGTGGGCCCGACCGAGGCCCGCGCGCACCTCACCGTGACCCCTCAGCACCACCAACCCTGGGGCGTGGCGAACGGCGGGCTATATTGCACCATCGCGGAAACGGTAGCCTCCCTTGCCAGCGTCGCTGCTGCCGATGCCCCAGCGATGGGAGTCAATAACTCCACGGACTTCATCAAAGCGACAGGTGAGGGCGAGCTAGAAGCGGTGGCCGCCCCCATTCAATTAGGCACCCGGACCCACGTGTGGAGCGTAGAAATGCGCCAAGGAGACACCTTGGTTGCACGCACCACGCTGCGCACCATGATTATGGGTGAGCGCAGCTAGAGCCAGTGGTTCTTCCGGAACCACGCCCACAGGCCGCCCACCACAGCAACCATGATGATTATTGCCATGGGATACCCAAAGGCCCAGTGCAGCTCCGGCATGATATCGAAGTTCATGCCGTAAATGCCGGCGACGAGGGTCGGCGCGGCCCACATGCCAACCACGGCGGAGATGGTGCGCATATCGGAGTTTTGTTGCATGGTGACCTTGGCCACCGAGGCATCAATAAGCGAAGTCAAGCGTTCATCGAAGCTGGCCACCAAGTCATTGACCACGAGCTCGTGGTCATAGACATCGCGCAGGTAGGACCGGATCTGCTTAGAGATGAGATCCTTATGATCCGAGACCATTGCCTTTAGCGCCGCAGACAGCGGGTAAATGGCGTGCTTCATTTCCAAGACTTCGCGCTTGAACATGTAAATGCGGTCGACGTCGAATTTGAGGTTGGGGGTAAAGATTTCCTCTTCGAGTTCATCGACTTCATCACTAATCAGGCGGGCGACCTCAGAGTAGCGGTCCACCATCATGTCTAGGATCTTCCAGGCCATGGCGACGGGGCCGAGCTCCACCAAATCCTGCTCGTCTTCGACTGTGTAGGCCAAGTTAGGCAGCTTTGCACCGTGGCGGACGGTGATGATGAAGTTAGAGCCCATAATCATCTGAATTTCGCCCGTAGAAATGATCTGGCGCTTATCTTTTACCTCATCGTGGTCGCGGTAATTCACCGAGCGCGCCACCACAAAGAGCTGGTCATCGTAGCGCTCTAGCTTTGGGCGCTGGTGGGCCATAACAGCGTCTTCCACGATGAGCTCGTGGATGCCAAATTGCGAAGCGATCTTCGTCATCTGGGATTCATAGGGCTCATGCAAGCCCACCCAAACAAATCCACGCCCATATTCCGCCACGGTTTCTAGGGCGGAATGCGCGGAATACTCGCCGGGCAGGGCCTCACCATCAACGAAGACGCGGCAGTGCTCGATGGCGCGCTCGGCAGGAACCGGTGGGAAGGAAGGCTGACTAGGAGGCGTGGATTTCTTTCGGCCCCTAAAGGGCGTGGGTACGGACGGCATCGTTTCAGCCTCCTTTGCACGATAGTGCGGATAGTAACGCAATCAAGTAGTAAAACGGGCCACGTTTTACGCAGCGGGTAAAGCTTACACCGACGGTGGGTAATATAATCGAATCTATGCCTACGTGGAAAGAAGTTACCGAAGCCAATCCCGCCCACTCCCATAATTTCGCCCGCAAATGGAAGATGCTAGAGGCGCAGGGCAAGGACATTCATGGGGAGGCCCGGCTTGTCGATGCCATGGTGGAACGCAATTCCACCATCCTCGACGCCGGCTGTGGAACCGGCCGCGTCGGCGGGGAATTGCTGCGCCGCGGACACAGCGTGGTGGGCATCGACGTGGACCCTATTCTGATCGAACACGCCGAACATGACTTCCCGGACGGCGAATGGTTCGTCGGGGATCTGTGCACGGAAGAGGTTCCTGAAGGACCCTTTGACCTCGCTGTTTCTGCGGGAAACGTCATGGGATTTTTGGCCGTGGACGGCCGCGAGGAAGCCCTGCGGAATATTTTTAACTCGCTGACCCCCGGCGGACGCTTCGTCACCGGCTTTGGGGAAGGCCGCGGCTGGGACTTCCAGGACTTCCTCGATATGGCGCAGAAGGTGGGCTACCGCATAGACTTCACATTCTCTTCTTGGGACATGAAGCTATTCTCGGAGCATTCCACCTTCTTGGTCGCCGTGCTTTCCAGGCCTGGCGCAGACCTATTGGCATAAGGCCTTAAAAGCGCCGGTCCGCTTGGTCGAAGAAATCTACCTCGTGAATGCTGGCGCTGATAAAGGCGCGCTCGGCGCGGGTACGGGTGGCCTCATCCGCCTTTTCTAAGGTTTCCTCCACAATCCTGATGCTCTCGCGCACCCCGGCGAGGAAATCTTCGCCGCCGTAGACCTCCAACCAGGCATGGTAGGGGTGATCCGGCGAGTCGAATTCCGCCAAGTGCAGGCCTACCTCCGCATACAGCCAGTAGCAGGGAAGTACCGCCGCGATGCCGACGGCATAATCTTCCGTGTGCGTGCTGCGAATCAGAAAATCCGTATAAGCGCAGGTGACCCGCGATGGTGCCGTGGTGGCCGAATCCTTCAACCACCCGCGGTGCAGCTCAGCCTCCTCTGCGAGGCATTCGTAGGCGCCCTGCGCCCAGTGCAATTGCTGTGCGGTATCGGGTGCCTGGCTGGCCAAGCGAGCCAAGGCCTTCGAGTAGGACGCCAGGTACTGCGAATCCTGATCAAGGTAGAAACTGAAAGCATCGTTGGCGAGTGCTCCGGACCCGAGCTTCTGGATGAAGGGTAGTGCCTTTACCTGATCCCAGTGCTCCGCTGCGATATTCCACAGGCGCTGCGTGTACGGGCCAGCGGCGGCAACCCGCGGCTGTTCGGGATTTTCTACCTCTTCCAAAGGTCCAGCCAAGTGAGGAAGCGGGACCGAGGATGCAGCCCGCATCAAGCGCTGCGAGCGGTGCAGGTGGTCTACCGGCCCGCTGCCCTTGCCGACGCCCAGCGCATCCGCATTAGCAATCGCCTCGTGCAACCAGTCCGTCGACCACTCAAGGGCGGTGGCGGCATCATCGCCTGCGCCAAGCCGCGTTGCTAGGGCAGAGGAGAGGGAGCAGCCCGTGCCGTGGGTATTCTTGGTCTGCACTCGGGCCGATTCCACGCGGTGAACCTTGCCATCGGGAGTGACCACGGCGTTATCGGCAATCGCCGAGTCAAGGTGCCCGCCCTTGACGATGACCGCCGTATCCGCCTCAGCGGCCCACGCCTTAGCCACCTCGATGGCACGGTCCAAATCCGTGGCTTCCTCCGTCTGCGTCAGCACGGCTAGCTCCTTGAGGTTGGGCGTGATGACATCAGCACGGGAGCACAGCTCGCGCACCGCCTTTTCCGCCTCTGGGTCCAAGAGGCGATCACCGCTGGTGGCCACCATGACCGGGTCCAAGACCACGGGGACGGACGGCTCGATCTGGTCGAGGAAGGTGGACACGAGGTCGGTGATGGGGGCATCGGCAAGCATGCCGATCTTGATGGCGTCGATCTCTACGTCCTCGCGGACCGAATCCAGCTGCTCCTGCAGGAAATCCAGCGGCGGGACGTGGACGCTGCGCACGCCCTGGGTGTTTTGGGCCACTAGCGCGGTGACCACGCTCATTCCATACCCGCCCGCGGCAGCGATGGACTTCAGATCGGCCTGAATGCCGGCTCCGCCTGTGGGATCGGTTCCAGCAATCGAGAGAATACGAGGGTAGGTTCCTTTAGCCACGGTAGGCCTCCTTTAGGTTGTGTGCTGCCGCTGCCGGGTCACCAGCAGCCATAACGTCGCTGACCACGCAGATCCCTGCGAAGTCGCTTGCAGAAAGTTCGTGGGCATTGTGCGCCTTGATGCCGCCGATAGCGACGGACTCGATGCCGCGTTCGCGCGCCGCGGTGGCAAGGCGCCTGGCTGCCTCAGCGCCGATTCCCGCTGGCGCATTCTTCTTGGTCGCCGTCGAGTGGACCGGGCCGATACCAATGACATCGGGGGCCTCCTGCGGGTCAATGGCGTCCAGCTCTTCCCGCGTGCCCACCGAAAGCCCGATAAGCTTATCGGGGCCGAGCAGCGTGCGGGCTTGGTTAAAATCCATATCGTTTTGGCCAATGTGCAGGTGGCAGCCCACCCTAGCCGCTACCTCGACGCGGTCATTGATAAAAAGCGGTACGCCGCCTAAGACCTTCATGAGTTCGCGGGCAGTAGCCTCGACCTCCTCGTCGCTGGCTTCTTTATCGCGCAATTGCACGACGGTAGCCCCGCCGCGTACCGCCTCTTGCACGATGGGAACGACCTTGTCCCGCCCGCCGGCGAGCTCAGGATCTGTGACGAGGTACAGCGTCCAATCGATGCTCATGACAGCCCCGCAATGTCTGCGACCTCGGAGGCAGAGATTCGCTCGTCGATCCCCTCGGTGGACAGCTCATGCAGCGCATCGAGCCAGGCGACCGCAAAGGAGCCGGGTGCCGTGGATTTCTCCGCGGCAACACTGCCCGCGGCCCCCACATGCGCATGCGCTGCGATGATCGCTGCGAATGGATCCTCCCACGCTGCCAGGTAAGCCGCGCAGAGAGCGCCCAGCGAACAACCCGTGCCGATGACGTTTTGCAGCATCGGGTGCCCAGACTCGAGGCTTACCGCACGCGGCGTTTCGCCTGCCTGCACGATGAGATCCGTGGGGCCAGACACGGCAACAACGGCTCCAGTATCGCGGGACAGTTTGAGCGCCGGTTCCAGCGCCGCCTCCACGCCATCGGTGGACTCCACGCCGCGCCCGCCGGCTCCGGTTCCTGCTAGAGCTATGATCTCGGAAGCATTGCCGCGAATCGCCGTCGGGCGCTGCGGCAAGACTTCGTGCATGAACTCAGTGCGCTTTTGCAGACCACCCGCGCCAACGGGATCGAGGACCCACGGGTTTCCAGCCGCGGTCGCACCGGCGATTGCTTCTCGCATGCCGTCGTATTGCTCGGAATTCGGGGTCCCACAATTGATAAGCACGCCGCTGGCTATCTTCGCAAAATCTTGCGACTCATCTGGGGTATCTACCATTGCTGGGCTGGCGCCGATGGCCAATAGCGCGTTGGCAGAAATATTGCTGACGACCTTATTGGTCAAGCACTGAATAAGTGGAGCGGTATCACGCACCGCATCGTGGGCACGGAGAAATGAACAATCCACAACAATCCCTTCGCTAGTTCTAACTGAGAGCAGGTTCAATGGGTGTATCTCAGCCACTGCGTGGCACCCCATGTTGTAATGCCCAAGCCTAACAAAAATGGGAAAATAGGGACGAAAACCACAAAAGCCGCCGCCCACAGCCCCATAGCGGGGTAGTAGGACAGCGGCTGGTGCCGAGGAGGATTTAGTTCTTTTCTTCTTCCGCCTCATCGATAAGGTTGCGGGCGATGCGCTGCTGGGTAGTAATCTCCAGGTTGCCGCGGTTGCGGGAGAGGATATTAGCCGCCCAGTTGACCAATACAGCCAAGCGGCTGCGTAGACCAACGACGTAGGTCAGGTGCAAGGCGAGCCATGCCAACCAGCCTGGGAAGCCGGAGAATTCGGTCTTGCCCAGCTTCACAACGGCATTGAAGCGGGTCACGATGGCCATCGAGCCCTTGTCGAAGTACTCGAATGGTTCCTTTTCATCGGCCGTGGACTCCTCGTCCACCTTGGTCTCGATGAGCTTGGCGACGTGCTCGCCACCCTGAATTGCCACCTGTGCCAAGCCCGGCAGGCGGTTCAGGGACATCATGTCACCGATGATGTAGACGTTGTTGAAGTCACCAACGGTCATGTCATCGTTGACGGAAACGCGGCCCGCGCGGTCAGCCTCGACTCCGGCCTGGTCAGCGACCATCTTGCCCAGTGGGGAAGCGGAAACACCAGCGGACCAGATCTTGGTCGCGCCCTCGAGGGTGACCTCTTCCTCGGTCTTCATGTTCTTATAGGTCACGGAGTCTTCGTTGACGTTGGTCACCATGGCGTTCAGGCGAACGTTGACGCCTTCCTTCTCCAAAGTGCGCTGAGCACGGCGGCCGAGGCGCTTGCCAAACGGCGGGAGCACCTGCGGCGCACCGTCGAGCAGGTAAATCTTTGCGGCGGAGGTGCCGTAGGTGGAGTAGACATCGCTAAGCGTGCGGTTAGCCAACTCAGCGATCTGGCCGGTGAGCTCCACACCGGTTGGGCCGGCACCGACGATGATGAAGGTGAGGAGGCGCTCGCGCTCAGCGGGGTCATCGGTAAGCTCAGCTTTTTCGAAGGCGGAAATGATGCGGGAACGCAGCTC
Organism: Corynebacterium sp. KPL2850; assembly: GCF_040225855.1. Lineage (NCBI taxonomy): Bacteria > Bacillati > Actinomycetota > Actinomycetes > Mycobacteriales > Corynebacteriaceae > Corynebacterium > Corynebacterium sp. KPL2850. Next base: position 116,722 of record NZ_JBEHFV010000002.1, on the reverse strand, counting down.
CAGGGCATCATCCAAGGTCTTCATGCCAGGGGCAAACTCCGCGAAGTGGTCATTGCCAAAGTACGACTGGCTGGAGCCAGCAGCGACCACGAGGGAGTCATAGGAGTAGGTGCGCGAAAAGTCATCGAGCTCGGCGGTAACCGTCTGGTCCTCCAGGTTAATGTCGGTCACGTTGCCGTTGACAAAGTCCACATTATCCTGGTTGCGCAGCAGCTGGCGGGTCGAGGGGGCAACCTCACCAGCGGAAATCATGCCGGTAGCCACCTGGTAGAGCATTGGCTGGAACAGGTGGTGGTTCTTCTTATCGATGAGGGTGATCTCAACATCGGCGTTCTTCAACTTCTTCACAGTGTTAAGACCGCCGAATCCACCGCCAACCACGACGACGTGGTGACGGCTTCCGTTTGGACGATAAGGGGTATCAGTCATGGAATTAATGCGACCTTCCTCGAGAAAGCTTATTTAAGTACCCGTATAGTGTAAACGCTAGTTACATAACGTGCATACTTGATACCCATTTACATGCGTTTCAGGTTTCCTTTCATGCGGAGCGCCTTAACCGAAACCGCTCAGAATCTAGCTAAAATAAGCGCAACCGTGACCCTTGCACCCAGGAGCGCTCCCCAAACCATGAGTTTTTCCACCCCCGAGCATCTACGCTCCATCGACGCGGAGGCATGGCCCAATATTGCGACCGTGCCATCGCAGCGCTGGGCGGCGCTAAAATCCCGTCGGGCCGAGGCAGAATTCGCCAAGGCCTGCGATAATGCCGGCTTGGAACTGGAACTCGATGCTGCTGGCGGCCCCGATTTGAAGGTAGGCCACGATGCGTTATTCGAGCGAATCGCTGCCACGGGCTGGTTAGGTTTTGCCGAAAGCTATATGGCAGGCGAATGGACCGTCGCATCCTCCACTCAATTGGTGAAGGTTTTAGGCAAGCTCCTGCAGGTGGGGTATCTTCCCAAGCCACAGGGGGTTAGAGTAGGAGATTCAGAGCCAGGGGAGCTGCCTCTCGACCTAGTGCGCCTCTATGCTGGCGATGGGTTAAGCCACGTCGGTGGGATCTTCTCCAGCGGCGTGCCGACGACGATCCGGGAAACGGTCGAAAGCTTTACCCCGAAAGCCGGAAGCCGGGAACCGAAGAGCCACTTCGTTGATGTCACCACGGTGAGCGAACCCACCAATGTGGACCGGGACGACTTAGGTGAGGCGCAGCGTAGGGCAGCAGATTGGCTTCTCGATGCCACCCGCACCGGCGCCGGTACCCACATTCTGGTTTATCCCGCGGCCGGGATGCAGGCCGCGATACGCGCTACCAAGCGCCGCGCCACTGTCGATGTCCTGACCAGCGATGTTGAACAGATCACCCAGATGCGTGAGGCACTTGTCTTTGCTGGAACGGAAGACTCTATCCACATAGAGCGGATTCCGGATCCCGTTCCGAGCCCGAAGCAATGGCGCGGGCACTACGATGCGATCATCAGCGTGGAAAAGTTCGAGCAATTAAGCCCGCGGGAGCGCAAGGCATATATTCGGGTCCTTGACCGATTCCTTACCGCAAACGGCCGGGCGGCTTTTCAATCCATTGTTGCCACCGACGCCATGTCGGAGGCTGCCCGAGCATCCTTGCAGGCCATGCGGGCCTATATCTGGCCAGGACTCGACTATCCGCTGACCATGGACGTGCACCGGCTCGTGGATAAGAACTCGCACTTGCGCATCGTGTCCGAAACGCACGTGGGCAGCCACTATATCGAATCCCTGCGCCAGCAGCGATCCTTTTTTGATGGGCATCTTCGTGAGGCCGCCGCTGCCGGCTTTGATCCGGTTTTCCGCAGGTTATGGACCTTCCAATTCGCGCTTCGTGAGGCGCTCATGAGCCTCGGGATGATAGAATCCGTCCAATTCGGACTGACCCACCGCAATCGCGGCGGGCGCCGCTAGGATTTTTATTGCGGAAGCTCATCAAATTCGTCCAGCAGTTCAACGCTCGGGACGAAAAAGTTCGTACCGGTCAAGGCCGTGGAGAAGTCCAGGATCCGGTCATAATTGCCTTCGGGATCGCCGATGAACATATTGCGCAAACGCTCATTAATATCCTCTGGGTCCTTGGCATATCCGATAAAGTAAGTACCCATCTCACCTGCGGCAAAGGAACCGAAGACCATGTTCTCGCGGTAGATATCCTCCTCGAGGTCATTGAGAGCCACGTGGGAATTTGATGACTGCGCATCCTCATCGAGCTCCACGTCATCGGCCTTGGTACGCCCGATAACGCGTTCCTGCTCTTCGGTGCTGATACCGCTCCACTTATCTAGGTCATGGGTGTATTTTTGCACTGTGACGTAGGAGCCGCGGGGATAATCGGCGTCATCGGCAAGCAGCACTGTCTCTAGAGCTTCCTCGGGGAGGGGATTGGCGGTGCCATCCACAAAGCCTAGGAGGTCGCGCTGGTCCAAGTACTTGAAACCCTGGGTCTCATCGATGACGGTCGCAGCATCGCCCAGCTGGCGCAAGACCTGGCGCGCCATCTCGTGGCAGAGGTCATAGGTATTCGCGCGGAAATGCAGCAAAATATCGCCCGGCGTGGAAGGCGCCTTGTACGTGCCCTCGAGCGGCTCGAACTCCTTGAGCTTGTCCGGCCGGGGAGCGCTGGTGAGGCGTGGCCACATGTTGGCGCCGATGCCAACGACCGTGTACAGCTCGCCCTCGTTATGGCGGAAATTGACGGACTTGAAGGTATCGCCAAATGCGGAGAACATGTCCCGAGTGGCTTGCTCGCCGCCTTCTGCAATGTTCAAGACCAAGAAAAGGGCGGCGCGGGAAGGCTTAGTGACAACGCGTTGAATAGTCATGAAGTCCAGCATATGTGTTGGCCTTGGGCGTTGCACGTTTGGTGTATGTGGTGTGTGGGGTTGGTGTGATGTGCCGGCATGGCTTGCATGCGGGATGCGCTGGCATGGCGTGATGCGTTTTTGCAAATAGCGAGCCGATTTGGGCCTTTTGAGGGGCTCTATTTGTAAATTTGGAACACTTTGCGCCCGGGTGGCTGGACCATTCTTGGATTAAGGGCCGCGGCACGATGGGAGGGACTTCTACGGATCTAAAATGACATAATGTACATTATCGGACAATTATGGAGATCTGCTGGTTAAGTTGAGGGCGGCTTGAGTGTAACCCCTTAGGTCCGTGGATTCGGTCCGGGATGTTGGCTGGCCTACCTGTTGCTGCACGCTGAGGCCTTGAGCACGTCAAAGCTTCTGCGACTTCGGCTCCTCAGTGGCCAGAGTTTAGATTCCTGAAGCGAGCCTGGCTTGAGAAATCGTTTCGACGAGGCTTGTGTGGAGTGTCTGGCAGGCGGCACGCCACGGCTCCGGACGGCTCGGACGTCCGATTGAGTCGAGATTCGCTTCAGGCGGTCCTTTCCTGCCGCTGGACCTTGGTGCACTTATACCCCGGTATTTAGTCACAGTGACGTTAAAATAACGCTATTGGTTTTTGTAGGCGCTCCACAGCTGCCAGATGGTTAACACCGCCAGCAATGCTGCAACCGCCGTGACTAGCCACATCTGTTGGACCGCGACGAAAATCGAGAAAGCTATGACGACAATGAGGCGGAACCAAAGCACGGGAATTAAACGTCGAGAATTCACGGTTTAGTCCTTATTCAAGGAGATGCGCAGGTTGATCTCGCCGTCCTCGGCAACCTTAGCCGCCAGCATGTCTGGCGTCTCCACGTTGTAGTCCAAGCGGTTAATCGGAATATCGCCGCCAATGACGATATCGTCGCCGTCGCGCAAAACATCGAACTCATGGGTGATTTCCTGCGTCTTGTCCTTGATCTTGAGGTCACCGGTGAGCTTAACGGAGCCTATGGTGCCGTCTTCGGGAACATCGGCAAGTGAGACGGGCTTGGTTAGCGTGAAGGACGATTCTGGGAAGTCTGAGGTCTTAAAGAGCTTGGACTTCATATTTTGGTCGCGGACTTTCTTATCCGTGGTCAAGGAATCCATATTCACCGTTATGGTGGCGGATTCCAGCGTGGAATCGGAAATCTCCGTCTGGCCGGTGACCTCCGTGGTCGACCCAGAGGTGGACGTCCTCTCTGCCGGCAGAACCTCGTCGAAGGTAAAGCCCACCGAGGTGTGGTTATCGGCGCGGCCCTTGGCCACAGACCAGGAACCGTCGACCGGCGTTGAGGCTGCCTTGGCGCCATCGGCAGTCACGGGCTCCGTCTTGACGCCGCCGCTTTTGAAAAGCGAGTACACAATCGGGCCGATCGCTACGGCGGTAAGCACGAGGATTAAAACCACGAAGATGGAAACGACGAGTTTCCGGTTATAAAAAAGCTTTTTCATCTACTATCGAAGTCCTTCTAAACGCCGAGCCAGCGAAATAAGCTCCTCACACAGACTGGAAAGCTCTTCCGCGCTCGCGCCTTCTTTTGCGGCAGTTTGAATGTCTTCTGCGGAACACCGCAATTCAAAAAGGCCGTCGCGCAAGCCTTGCACTTTATCTGGGCTCAAGATTACTGCATCGGCAGGAATATCCGTGCCACTAACATTGTTTCTTTGTTCATAAGCACGCTGTTTGCACGAGGCGCTGCAAAACTTACGTGGTCGTCCCCTACCGCCTTGGTCAATATCCTTTCCACACCACTGGCAGGAACCGACATTGCTTTCACGACTAGCTGTACGGATCACTAGATACACTTTAGTCCATTAAACGGCGGGCTGGGAACAATACCGCGTGGGTGTTCGTTATAATAAATAGCTCTTAGGCGAAACTATCGCCGTCAATCAGGGATCTCTTTGAAAAGGATGATGTTGCATGGCAGATCGCGTACTCCGTGGCAGCCGTATGGGTGCAGTCAGCTACGAAACTGACCGCGACCACGACCTCGCACCGCGCCAGATGGTGAAATACCGCACGGACGATGGTGAGATTTATGAGGTGCCCTTTGCACATGAGGCAGAAATCCCTGAAGAGTGGATGTGCAAGAATGGCAAGCTGGGCCACCTCGTAGAGGGCGAAGGCGTGGAAGCTAAGCCCATCAAGCCACCGCGCACCCACTGGGATATGCTGCGGGAGCGTCGCTCCATCGAGGAACTCGATGAGCTTTTGGAAGAGCGCATTAACCACCTGCGTTCCCGCCGCCGGACCGCTGCTCGCCTCCTCAAGGAGCAAGAACAGCAGAAGAAGTCTTAAAGGCGAAGACGGAATTAATTAAAGCCCGTACCCTGACTGCCATTTTGGCACGGGGTGCGGGCTTTAATGCTGCCTAGATTACTTCTTCTTAGTCAGCTGGCCCACCTGGTGCTTGACCAAGTATCCCAGCTCATTGGCCAAATTGGTGGCCCAACCGACACCGTTGCGGGCCTTCTGACCAGCATTGTGAACGGAGCCGTATTTGACCTCGTGGTCCGCCAGCTTGGACATCTCGCCGGCAAAATCCTTCACCTGCTCCGCGCGGTGGGCCACGCCCCACTTGGTTACCTCGAAGAGGGAGTCCTTGACAAAGGAACCATCCAGCTTGGACTCACCGTACTCGCGCTCGGTGAAGGTGATGGGCACCTCGCGGATATCGTATCCAGCCTTGACCGCGCGGAAGGCCAAGTCCACCTGGAAGATATAGCCGGCCTTGGACAGCTCGTCAAAGTCGATGTCTTCCAAAAGCTCGCGGCGGAAGGCACGGTAGCCGGCGGTCATATCGGACAGGTCGGTTCCGAGCGCGAAAGAGATGTAGAGGTTGCCCAAGCGGGACAGGTACTCGCGGGATGCCGGCCAATTGACGGTCTCGCCGCCCGGCACGTAGCGGGAACCGATGACTAGGTCCGCGCCCTTGTCAATCTCCTCCAACAGCAAGTGCAGCTGTTCTGGGGCGTGGGAGCCATCGGCATCCATCTCACAAAGGACCTGGTAGTCGCGCTCCAGGCCCCATTCGAAGCCGGCGATATAAGCGCCTAAAAGGCCGCCCTTGCCCTCGCGGTGTAGCACGTGAATGTGGTCATCTTCTGCTGCGAAAGCATCGGCCTTCTCGCCGGTGCCGTCGGGGGAATTATCATCCACAACGAGGATGTGAACCTCTGGCAGCGCCTCGCGGACGCGGCCGGTAATCAGGGGAAGGTTTTCAATCTCGTTATACGTTGGGATGATAACCAGCGTCGCAGAATCAAGAGTGCTCACAGTAATTAATGCTCCTACTTTTCTTTAGCGCCGACACCGCGAGGTGTACGACCCAATCGGTTAGTACGCACGGCAATGAGTGCGCAGACGGTACCAATAATAACCATCAGCCACTGCATGAGCGAACCGTAGCGCACCGAAAATGTTTCGCCGGTTTTCAGTGGCAGGCGTTCTACCAGTGCCGCGGGCTCAAAAAGCTCCGTGGATTGGCTCACGCTGCCGTCTGGGTGCACGAGTGCGGACACTCCAGAGGTGGCTGCAACCACGACGGCGCGGTCTGTTTCTAGCGCGCGCAGCCTGCTCATAGCCAGCTGCTGGTACGTCATATCGGAAAAGCCGAATGTTGCGTTATTGGTCGGAGTCGTCAGAATCTGCGCGCCGTTTTTGACGGATTCATGGAAGGCATTATCGAAGGAGACCTCATAACAGGTCGCCACACCTACCGCGACGGAATTCATGGAGACCACACCGGGCCCGTCCCCTGCCTTGAAATCACCGGCGAGGTCAACGTAGTCAGAGAAATGCGCGAAGAAGTCCCGCATGGGCATGGTCTCACCGAACGGCTGCAGGTACTTCTTATGGTGGTGATCGCCCACACCATGGCCAGGGGTAAAGACTTGCATGGTATTGCGCGCGCCTACCTCATCGCGGGTGGCGGTACCGACCAGCACGGGAGCGTCAATGGCATCGACGGCCCCGCTAATGGCTTGGGCTGCTTCCCCATCGCGGAAAGGATCAATATCGGAAGAATTTTCCGGCCAGATCACCAGATCTATATCGTCTTCGCGGCGCGCGAGCTTCTCCGTTTCCTGAACGTGGTTATTTAGTACCGCGCGACGCTGCCCGGCGAAGTCCAGACCGCTGCGCGGCACGTTACCTTGAATGGCCGCCACCTTGGTATCGCCAACCTTGGTATCGGCAGGATCGATGCCACGCCCGGCCGCTAGTCCAACGATGAGCGGGAGAATAAGGGCGGCGCCAGCGGCAATCTTTACCCGCCCGCCGCGCAGCAATAAGCCGGCAAGGCCGCAGGCGCACAGCGCCGTTGCCACTGTAATCAGGGAGGTCCCGCCCCACGGGGCGAGATTGGCTAAGGGCCCTTCGATTTGTCCCCACGCCAGTTTGACCCAAGGGAAACCACCAAAAGGCACCGAGGAACGCAGGACCTCCACGGCGAGGTACACGAAGGGAAAGACCAGAAATCCATATCGCCACCGCGCCACAGAGGCCCCGAATATCCCTAAAAGGATGGCATATACCGAAAGCCAGATGGCAAGCGCCGCATAGGGCACGGTCCCTACCAACTCGCCAATCCAGGGCAGGCTCAGCAAGTACAGAATCAGCCCGTGCGCCACCGCCAAAAGCGCGCCTGTGGCCCCGCGCACCTGTCGCCCACGCCAAGGCATGAGGCTCACATACAGCAGGGCGATGCCAATGATCGCGCCCCACCACCAGCCGCGCGGCTCAAGGGCGGTAAAGGTCAGCGCACCAGATATGCCCGCTATGACGAGGCGGGCGAAAAATATCGCCACTTATTTTCCGTCCTGCGAATTGCCATCGCCGCGGGGACCGAAGTCATCAGGATCCAGGTTTTCGGACCAGTTGCGCAGCTCTTCTTCGTCGATAACTTCGTGGGAATCGCTCTGACCAGACGATTGCCCAAAAGATTGGCCCGAGGCCTGCCCAAAGGAACCAAAATTGCCATAGCTATCGTGCTGCTGTGCCATGGGCGATGCCTCGTAAATGCGCACACCCATCTTCTCCACCTTGCGGTAGATGGATACGGCCATAAACTTTCGAAACAGCGACCGCGTTGGGGCGAAGATGAGCAAGATACCAATAAAACTGGTCAAAAACCCAGGCAGGGACAGCAACATGCCACCGGCCAAGGTTAGGCCCACATTCCCGGCGGTTTTACCCATGTCGTTATCGCGGACGTAGTAGGTCCCGTCACCAGCCTGTTCTACCTGTTTACCCATCAACCGGCGCACCTCAATACCGGCGATGGACATTCCAAAGAACATGGTGATGAACAGAGCAATGAACGCCCAAAAGAGGCCAATCCACTCGGCGACGGCCCAAAACGCTAGGGTTTCCGCCAGCATATAGAGGACGAGATATAAAAACGGCATAGTTTCCAGTTTAACGAGCAAAGCTGACGATATGCTGGCAACACTCGATCCCAGCGCAGGGCTTCTCACCGGCTACACTGGCAAGCTATGCATTACCCCAAATTTTTCCAGCATCCCGAGTCCGGCACTTCCCTGCGCCTGCACGTTGTGGGCGGTTTTACCAGCCCTAATGATTGGATCCATTTGGGTTATTGCGCGGCGCACTGGGCCGATGGCAGCGTCTACATTAGCCCTAATTCCGCCATCGAGTTGCGGGGCGTCACGGACAAGGCGCAGCTGGCGGCTGAGCTGGATAAATTGGAGTTGCAGAGCTTCCACATTCCTGTGCTGGCCTCTCCCCTTTCTGCCGCGGCGAAGCAGGCCGCGCGCGAGCTGGCCACGCACCTGAATACCGAACAGCCCGGCGTGGAGTCGCTCGCGATTACCGCTACCGACGATCTCCCGGCTTCTGCCACGCAGGTCAGCATGCGTCTGCTTGACGATGCCACCTTGAATATCACCCAGTCCCCCGCCGCCGACATCCCTACCGCAGGCCTCTCGCTTGCCGATGCCGCAGCCCACCTCCAACGCCTCGGTGCACAAAGCACCGAGACGAAGGGCGGTGTGACAAGTGACGCGGAGCTTAACGCAGAACCTGGGCCCATTGGCTGGTTGGACGAGCACCAGGCAGAAGGCGTGGTCGACCTTGGCGCGGGGGTCTACCAAGGCGCCATCCCGGCGCAGTTCGCGCAGCTTATCGGCCAGCTCGAGGTAAACATCACGGTCACCCCGTGGGGTGGCTTAGTCTTTCACGACATCGCAGAGGGCGATGCTGAGGTCGTCCTCCGCGTGCTCGCCCCGCGCGGTTTCATCTTCGACATCAACTCGCCCCTGCTGCGGGAGGGCGAGGCCGACTAACGCGGCATGTGCCGCCACACGGGCCGGGGCACGAGCCGCATGACCCAGGCCAAAGCCTGCAGGGCCTTCGGGATCCACAGGGTGTGGCTGCGTGCCTGACCGCGGCGGTCGTCGTTGTCTATGCAAGCAACGACGGCATCGGCGACATCGCCTGGCCGCACCGATAGCGGGGCCGGTTTCATTCCTTGGGTCATGGACCCGATGACGAACCCGGGGCGCGCGGTAATCAACCCAAGCCCACTGCCGTGCAACCTATCCGCAAGGCCCTGACAAAATGCATCCAGGCCAGCCTTGGTGGAACCGTAGACATAATTGGCGCGGCGGGCCCGCCAGCCAGCGATGGAGGAAAAGGCCACGATATGGCCGCGCAGCATCGACTGCGCCGCCACCGTCAGCACGGAGACCTGGGCGGTGTAGTCGATAGTGGCGATTTGTGCTGCCTGGGACGGATCGAGTTCCGCTTTATCTTGATCCCCTAGGATGCCGAAGGCGACCACAGTCAGCTCAATGGCGCCGACGCGTTCCTTGGCCTCGGCAAAGATCTGGCGGTGCTGGGAGAAATCCTCCGCATCGAAGGACAGCTGGTAGACGCTGCGTGCACCTGCGGCCTCTAGCTGAGAGGTTACCTCCTCAAGCCCGTGCGTCCCGCGCGCGGCGAGGACGATGTCGTTGCCGCAGGCCACGCGACGGGCGATTTCACCGCCGATATCGCTGCGCCCGCCTAGGATCAGTACGCCAGCCACTTAGCGCACTTCGCGTTCAACGACGTTGAGGGACTCGTAGCCATCCTTGGTAAGGACCACGATGTCTTCTAGGCGCATGCCCCACTGGCCTTCCAGGTAAATGCCTGGCTCGATGGAAAAGGCCATGCCCTCTTCCAGCGCTAGGTCATTTCCCTCCATGATGAAGGGCTCTTCGTGGGTCGAGAGACCAATTCCGTGGCCGGTGCGGTGGACGAATTTATTGCCCCAGCCGGCATCGGCAATAGCCTTCCTAGCAACCGCATCGATTTCCTCGGCAGTGCTGCCGGGTTTGGCGGCGGCGAGGGCGGCCGCTTGGGCATCGTAAAGCACTGCATAAGCGTCCTGGAAGTCCTGCGGTGCCTGGCTAAGATCGCCGCCTACGACGTAGGTGCGGGTGCAATCGGAATGGTAGCCGGAGGGCAAGGTGCCTCCGAGATCCACGACGACGGGCTCGCCCGCAGCCAGCTTCCGGTCAGAGAAGCTGTGGTGCGGATTGGCGCCATTCGGGCCAGAGCCCACGATGACAAAGTCAATGATGGAATGTTCTTCGAGGATGAGCTTTTCCAGTTCGTGCGCCACCTCGGCCTCGGTGCGGCCGGGCTGCAGGAGCCCAGGAACCTGGGCGTGCACGGCGTCGATGGCCTGGCCGGCCCTGCGCAGCTCTGCGATTTCCGCCTCATCCTTGCGGGTAAACAGCTCTGCGAGCGCGTAGGTGGCAAGGACATAATCCGTCTCGGGCACGAGCGCCTGGAACTGCAGGATGTGGTCCGCAGTCAGGGATTGGCCCAGAGCGACCTTCTTGATCGGCGCAGCGCCCTTGAGGGCGAGCTCGTAGGGATTATCGCCGTCATTCCACCCGCGCAGCTCCACATCGAGCTTGCCGACGGGCGCCGATTTAATATCCGTAATATCCGTATTCGGCGAGACAATCCACGGGGTACCGCTCTGCGGAACCGCCAGCACCGTCAGGCGTTCGTGGGACGATACCCACGAACCGGTCAGGTAGGCGAAATCGGGGCCGGTGCCAATCAGCAAAAGGTCAATGCCCTGCTGGGTGGCCGCTTCTTGCGCGGCCGCGAGCCGGCGCGAATACACTTCGGGAGAAAAAGCCTGAGTAGTCATACACCTCAGTCTACTAGCCAGCAGGCCGGGCTAGCTTAAGCCCCGATCGCGACGACCCCGCGCTGGATGGCATCGATTGCGCGGCGCGCGTTGCGCTGAATCTGGCCATCGTAGCCAGTCTTGGCGATTTGCTGCAGGAGGTCCACAACTTGGCGGCACCACCGCACGAAGTCACCGGGGGTAAGCTCCGCGCCCGCCTCATTGGCCGCCGCCATGCAATAGCCCAACGGCGCACCCGCTGACCATTGGTGAATGGCCAGCGCAAAACCGGCTTCCGGCTCGCGCGTTGGGGGCAGGCGGTGGCGCCGCTCATCCGCGCTGAGTTCGGTATAGATACGCCACGTCGCATTCATGGCATCGGCCATGCGATCCGTTGCGGCCTCCGGCTGGCCCCCAGTGGCCTTCCTATTTTCAAAGCAGCACAGAGATGCAACGCCGGCCAACTCCGCCGGATCCAGCTCATCCCAAATTCCTCGTTTCAGGCATTGGGCAACGAGCAGATCGGATTCGCTATGAATCTTGGCTAGGCGTTCGCCTTCCTCAGTGATGACCGGCGTGCGATCGCTGCCGGCACCAGAGAACTCGACATAGTCCATCTCCGCGAGAAGATCCACGATGCGTTCAAAGGTGCGGCCCAAAGTATCGGTTGCCTTATTCACCTTGGTCTGCAGCTTTTCGAGGTCGCGCTCGCGGCGCGCCAACTTCTGTGCCACGCCGGCCAGTTGCTCCCTGTCGGTGGCGGGCCAGTCGTGCGCAGGGTGCTCGCGAATGGCATCGCGCAACTCGCCTACCCGCTTATTTGGTCGCAGGCGCGGCTTCGACTTCATCCGCTTCGGGCGGTCAAACTTTTCGCGGTGGAAGACGTCCTGGATGTACTTGGTATTGCGCCGCGGGTTCTTCCGCACCGGCTTCGGGATCTTAATCCGCCCCAGTTGAATCGGCGGATTGCTAATCCCGGTGGCATCGATGCGCCCTGACCAGCCAGATTCCGTGGTCACCCACGGGCGTGGATCCGCGGTCTGGTTGGCCGGGGTGACCACCGCGGCAAGAGTGGGCCGCTTCTTTCCGGCAATCGCGATGACATCGCCCAATTGCAGGCGCGCTAGCACCGCGACTACTTCCTGGGTGCGTTGGTGTTCCTTATCAACCTTGGATTGCTTTTCTTCCACCGTCAGCTCGCGGCGCAGCCGGATATAATCCATGAGCACCTCGGCGGGATCCTCGCCGTCCTTGGCTGGTGGTGCGAGGGCATCTACGGCATCGTCAAGCTGCTCGCGCAATTCGCGCACGCGATGCTCTGCGCGCTCTAATTCGCGGGTTTCTTCGACCACGGAACCATCGGCTTGGAACTGCGCAAAGGACTTTTCTAGGAGCCGCAGCGAGTCCTCAAAGCCGAGCATGCCCAGCAGGTTGATGGCCATGTTATAGCCTGGCGCAAACGTAGAAATCAGCGGATACGTGCGCGTCGATGCCAAACCCGCGACAAATCGCGGATCCATCGCCGGGGCCCACTGCACGACCGCATTGCCCAGGGTATCGATTCCGCGCCGGCCCGCGCGCCCAGTCAGCTGCGTGTATTGGCCCGGCGTGAGATCCACGTGCGCTTCGCCATTGAACTTAATCAACTTCTCGAGCACAACCGTGCGCGCTGGCATATTAATGCCCAAGGCAAGGGTTTCGGTAGCAAATACCGCGCGTACCAAACCGCGGACGAAGAGATCTTCTACGATGTGGCGAAAAGCCGGCAACATTCCTGCGTGGTGGGCGGCAAAACCGCGCGAGAGCGCTTCGCGCCACCGCCGGAAATCCAAGACCTGCAGGTCTTCTTCCGGAATGCCCTCGACGCCGGCATCGACGATGGCCTTGATCTCTTCTGCCTCTTCCTGCGTCGTCAGCACCATCCTGCTGCGCAGGCATTGATAGAGCGCGCCATCGCAACCGGCGCGGGAAAAGATGAAGGTAATCGCGGGCAGCATATCTTGCGATTGCAGCACCTTTAGCACCTCTGGGCGCCCTAAGGGGCGGTAGCGATCTTGCGGACGGGAGGAACCGGAACGCCCGCTCGCTTTACCATGAAATTCGCTGCGCCCGCCGCCCTTGTGGCGCGCCCTCGCACGGAACCCCTTGCCGGATTTATAGTCCGCGCGCCCATCGTCGCTATCGCCTGCCTCCAAGCGCTGAATGCGGCGCTCTAGTTCGGAATTGACCTGGCCGCCGGATTCCGGCTCAAAGAGCGGGTAAATCTTGCGGCCCAACATCATCCATTGATCGAGCGGGACCGGCCGGTGTTCAGTCACGATGACAGAGGTATCGCCGCGGACCGTGGCGAGCCATTCACCGAATTCCTCGGAATTGGACACAGTGGCAGACAGCCCAATGATGGATACGTGGTCCGGCAAATTCAGGATGACTTCTTCCCAGACCGCGCCGCGGGAGGCATCTGCAAGGAAGTGGATTTCATCCATGACCACGTGTGTAAGCCTATCCAGCGCCGGAGAATCCGCGTAGATCATATTGCGCAGCACCTCGGTGGTCATCACCACGATTTCGGCATCGGCGTTGATGGAGACATCGCCAGTAAGCAGACCCACGGCATCCTCGCCGTGCTCAGCAACGAGGTCGTGGTATTTCTGGTTGCTCAGCGCCTTAATCGGGGTGGTATAAAAGCACTTCGTGCCGCGGCTTAAAGCCAAAGACACGGCGAACTCGCCAACGACGGTTTTACCTGCGCCAGTAGGGGCGCAGACGAGCACCCCTTGGCCATTTTCTACCGCCTCACACCCCTGCACCTGGAACTCATCCAAGGGGTATGGGAGGCCGGCGGCGAAGGTATCCAGGTGAGTTTCAGTCATATTTCACAAGGCTACCCGTGCTTAAAGCACATCGTCGAAAAAGCCGCCTTCATCGGTAGGTCGCTGCGGCCCCTTGCGATCCCCAGCCTGTTGCGAAGTGCTATCCGACGCCCGATTTTCCGTGCGGACGGTCTGCGATGACGCGCTAGGTGCCGTAGGCTTAGGCGAGGCGTATACGCCCGAGGAGCTAACGCTCGATGGGGCATCGACAGGCGCGGGCCCGCCCACGCCTGTGGGGCTTTCGTCTAGCGCAGACGCGGATTCATCATCAAGATCCATCCAGTCAGGACGCTGCCGATTCTGGCGCTTATCGTGAATGCGGCAGAACTGGAAGGCAATCTCAATAAGCAGCATCAGGCTGGCGGACAAGACCACCATCGTGAAGGGATCTTGGCCTGGAGTCACGAAGGCGGCAAAGATCATCACCACGACGATGACGATGCGACGCTTGTCCTTGACGTGGTTATATTCCAAGACGCCAATGAGGTTGAGAGAGACGATTAACAGCGGAATCTCGAAGCTGATACCGAAGATAAGCAAGAGCGCCAAGAGGAAATAGAAGTATCGCTCACCAGTTAATGCTGCGGTTTGGTACTCAGCGCCGATACCAATGAGGAATTCTAGGCCCACGGACAAGATGAAGTAGGCCAAGATGGCGCCAGCCAAGAAGAGGGAGACGGCCACAACGACGAAGCTTAAGGTGTAGCGGCGCTCATTCTTATGCAGGCCTGGGACGATGAATGCCCACACCTGATAGAGCCAGACTGGAGACGAAATCACCGTACCTGCCAATGCACCTACCTTCAGTCGCAAAATGAGCATCTCGAAGGGGCTGGTGGCAAGCAAGCGGCATTCGCCATCGTTGTTGAAGTTGGCTCGCTTATCTTCCGGCAATGAGCAATAAGGCTCGCGCAGGATTTCTCCCAGCGGCGGAATCCGGAAGGGTGCCTGCTGGTACCAAATGAAACCGATGATCGCGCCGATAACCAAGGCCAGCAAGGATATAATGATCCTTCGCCGCAGCTCTTGCAGGTGCTGTACTAAGGTCATCTCGCCCGTTGGGTTTTTGGGCTTGCGTGAAAAACCTCGACGCTTGCGGCGCACGCGGGATCCTTGTTCACCGACAGGATGGGTCTGTGAGGACATCAATTTGGCTCTTTCAACGCACAAGAGCGAACACTGCCCTGCCCACCTGATTTCTCAGGGTCGCACTCCGGCACGGCCGACGAGTGCATAAGCAGCAGAGGGTGTTCGCGTTTTACAGCAGGCGGGCGTTAATTCTGAGAGGAAGAGTTTCCCTGCTGGTGGCCAGGTTGCATATCCGGGCGGTTCCAGAACTCCTCATCGGACTGTTGGCGCTTCTGGCTCAGTTGAGCTTGGGCCTCAGAGCGCTTGGTGTCCTCCGATTGCATTTCATTGACCTCAGATTTGAAAATGCGCATCGAGCGGCCCATGGAACGAGCAAGATCGGGCAATTTCTTCGCGCCAAATAGCAAAATGATGACGAGAACAATAAGGCCGATTTCCAATGGTCCTAAGGTCATAAGATCCTCTTTCGGTTCTTCTTTGCCTGCGTCAAATGACCGCCGCGCTCCCTGACTTCGCGGGGAAAATTCGCGAGGCAATTTTAAGACGCATGTGCGTGCAGTAACTGGATTTTAAGTATAGCCCTTCAACGCGTCATTTCCGCGTTCCGCAATGAGATTTACAATAGATTCTGGGGCTATGACGCGTAACCTATCGGCCTGCCCGAGGGCAAAACGAACCAGCCAATCCACCGATCCGACCTGCATCGTTGCAGCTATAGTGCCGTTTTCTAGGCGTTTGCCTAATTGCATATCGTAGTATTCTGCAAGCCAGGTGAATTCTTCATGAATGACTAATTCCACGGAATCCGCCGCACCTAAATTAAAGGGTGCTGCAGCGTCGAAATCCAGCTGTTTGAGGCGGGGATGAGCAGTCTCCTCGGTCAACTCGGCATGCTTGATGCGGTCAATACGAAAGGTCCTGTGCCCCTGCTTTTCTTCTTCCCACGCCGCGAGATAGGGCTCGGCATCCACGATAAAAATCCGGGCCGGATCAACTATGCGCTCGGTTTCCTTATTAGATGAGGCGCTCCAATAGCGCATCCGGATGCGCCGTTTTTCATTGAGACCGCGGTTCAAGGTCGCCTGGATGTCGGATTCTTGCGGGTCCACCGTCGATAACGTGTCATAGATGCTCAGCGTGCGCTCATCCATAATGGAGCGCAATTTCGCCGCGGCAGACTTAATCGCCCGCGCATCCAACAGGCCGGGCATAGCCTCGAGAGATTCTAGGGTAAGCAAGAGCGCGCCGGCCTCGGTTGGGGTAAGCCGCAATGCTTGTCCCAGCCCCTGGTCATTGTAAATGGTGACCCCATCGCGGTAGCTAAAAGAGAGATCGATGAGCTCCTCGGTATTGCGGCCGGTCCCAGAGCAAAATAGCCGGTCCACGGCATCTTTCAGCTCCCCTGGGTCCATGCCCAGATCCGCGGCCGCCTCCATCGGAGTTTTATCCGGATGGTTTTGGAAGTACGGGATGAGGTTCAGCGACCGGACGAGCGCTTGCAGTTTATGAGATCCATCGGCCATTGGTTTACTCAGCTCCGTTGTGGTTGGCGGTTGCGCGCAGAAGGTTAATGATGTCAGTGCGCACCTCGGGGGGATCGAGCACTTTTACTTCTGGGGCATAGCCCGCTGCGGTGCGCACCAACCAATCCTTTTGGACCCCGGTCAGCACTACGGTGCCTTCGGCAGTGCGCTCCCCCGCACTTTCTAGCTCCTGGGCTTGACCTTCAGGAATACGCAGGGTCGCATCCACCTTTTCGCCGCGTTGTAGGGCCTCTTTGACGAGCTTGTCGATGTCCACCGTCGGCTCAGAATGCTCTGCCGGCTGGTGCGACCTTTTGATATCGGAAAGCCGCAGGGCGCGAAAGACGCGCGGGGCGGCGCGGTCAACATCGAAGCCAACGATATAGATGCGGCTCTGGTGGTTGACTACTCCCCAGGGATCCATGGTGCGGCGCACGGTCTCCGCCGCTGGGTGGGGGCGATAGGCAAAAGTAATCCGGATTTTATTCCGCACGGCGGCCAAGACGAAGGTGATCACCTCGGGGGCAAGGCGGGTGATGTCATTGACCGCGGTATAGACGGGTGCGCCCTCCAGGTTCCGGGAGGCACCCGAGGCGGCTATCTTGGTCCACCCGGACAAAGAGAAATCGCTCAATCCACCAGGGGTTCCCACTCCCCCTGCGATGCCAAGCACCATCGCTTCTTCCGGTGAAAATCCCACCGGCGGGAGCTGGTAATTGCTTTGGTCGAGGCGGTACGAGGCGCCGTCTTCCCCACCGGTGTGCACGATGGGGACTCCAGCGCGTTGCAAGGTGGCGATATCGCGCGCCAAGGCCTTGGTAAAAGCTTCGTCGGATTTATCGCTATAGCCTGCGACGTGGCTGCGGATCCAGGCTGCAGAGCGGTCCGGTGAACCACCCGAATTCGCCGCTCCTTGCAGCGCAAAGGACAGGTTGGTGAGCCTTTCTACCGCCGCATCCTGCCGGCTCGGCGTGGATCGTGATGCCACCACGTTGTCTACTCTCCCCTTTGCTCAATGTGCACGCCTTAGGCGTGATTATCGTGCATATAGTCTAGCAATGCCGCGACGCGCGGATCGGTGGACGCGAAAGGATCCAGCAGTTCCTCGGTGCGCGGTTCAGGGCGGTTGACCTTCAGCCGCGTCCAGTCCACGGTCACGTGCGCGCCGCAGTCTTCGGCCGCAGCCAAGAACTGGCCGCGCAAGGCCGCGCGCGTAGTTGGCGGCACGGTCAATACTGCACGCTCGATGTCTTCATCTTCAATCCAGCGCTCGATCATCCCGCGGCGCAGCAGCACGTCGTACAAACCTCGCCCTGGCCGGATATCGTGATAGGTCATATCAACCTGCGTAAGTTTCGGATGCGCCCAGTCACCGCCCAAGCGCGAGCGGTAGCGCTCGAGCAGCTCGAACTTGATGACCCAATCAATCTCGCGGTTTACGCCGGAAAAATCTCCGGTCTCGATGGCGCGCAGGATGCGCTCCCACAGGTCAACGACGCGCTCTAATTCCGCCGTGGGCGTGCCGGCGTCTTCGCGGTGAGCGAGCCAATCGCGGGCCCGCGCGCAAAGCTGCTGCTGGACCTCCAAGGCTGTAATGGTTCCCCCGCTAACAAGCGGCAGCGGCGTAGATCCGGTCATATCTCGCGCGATGGTGCGAATGTGGTGGATTGGATCTGCGATCTCGAGCTCGGGCAGCTCGAAGCCTGCCTCCAGCATCTCTAACATGAGCAGGATGGAGCCGACCTTCAGTGCGATGGTGGGCTCCGCCATATTGGAATCGCCTACGATGATGTGCATGCGGCGAAAGCGCTTGGAATCCCCGTGCGGCTCGTCGCGGGTATTGATGATGGGCCGGGACCGGGTGGTCGCAGACGAGACACCCTCCCAGACCTGGTCGGCGCGCTGGGATAAGAGGAATTGCGCGGGGTGTTCGCCCTTGGCTGGCTGCACCATTCCCGCCCCGCAGATAAGTTGGCGGGTAATCAGGAAGGGCAAGAGCGCTACGCCCAGATCTTTGAGCACCATATGCCGGCTAATGAGGTAATTCTCGTGGCAGCCAAAGGAGTGCCCGGCGGAATCTACGTTGTTCTTAAAAAGGTAGACCGGCCGCTCGTTTCCTTCTGCGGCCAACGCATCTTCCGCTTGCAGCGCGAGGCGGTTCATCACGCGGTCACCGGCGCATTCGTAGGCGATGAGCTGGCTGAGGCTATCGCACTCGGCGGTAGCTACCTCAGGATGCGAGCCGACGTCAAGGTACAGGCGGCTCGCATTGGTGGCGAAGATATTGGACGAGGCGTATTTTTCGACGATCGGCCGGAAGAGCACGCGCGCAACTTCATCGGGGCTTAAAGCACGCTGGTCCTTCGGCGTCGCCGTGGACAGGCCATACTCGGTTTCGATGCCCATGATGCGCCGGGCAAAAACGGGACGGGTGGATTCCACGCCTACTGTCCGCCCTTTTGGACGTAGGAGCGGACGAATTCTTCCGCGTTATTTTCTAGCAGGCCATCGATCTCATCAAGCAGGTCATCGGTGCCAGAGGTGTTGATATTGAGCTGGGTTGCGGTAAATTCTTCCTCTGACTCGGGGCCGTTTCCCCCATTATTGCTAGTGACCTGGCGATTCGAATTGGACACGGTGTCATCCTTTCGTCGTGTTAGGCGATCATTACTTACGATACTCGGGCTGGATACCGATGGCAGCAAGGCCTTCCAGCAAGCCTTCTACGCTGCTTGCGCCCTCGATGATGTCTTCGCAGTCCGCGCGGGTGAGCCCGCGGGCATCATCCATGGCCACGGTGGCCCAGACGCCGTTTCGGGCGTGTCCGTCCTTATCACCACGGCGCAGGGTGAGGCTTTGCCAGCTGGCGGCAATAATGTCTTCGCCGAATTTCTGCGTTATGCGCCCGCGGAAATATGCCCGGGTATCGGCGGGCGGCTCGGCCGCGGCGCGGTGCAGGTCTTCGGTGCTAAAGAGCTGACGCATCTGGCCCTTGCGCACCAGCGCATGGTGGAGCGACTTCTCGGGATCGATTTCCGCATATTGCAAGTCAATAAGGCGCAGCTTGGGATCATCTGGGGACATGCCGCGGTCCAAGTAGCTCTTGATCAACCGGTACTTGGCCACCCAATCTAGGAGGTGGGCGGCTTTGAGGGGGTCATCGGCAAGCAGCTCTACTGCCTCGTCCCAGGCCGCCAGCACCTTGTGGTCGGCGGAATTCTCTGGCTGCAGGCGGCGGCGGTATTCGTTGAGCAGCTCGAGGGCGGTGAGCGTGCGGCCATCAGCAAGCGTGAGCCGGTGGCGCAATTCAAGGTCGCGGCTTACCAGGGGGACCTCCGCTACAGCATCGGCAAGGCGCAGATCGCTAAAGTCCGTGCCGGCCTCAATGGCATCGAGCACCAGCGAAGTCATGCCCAATTTCAGCAGCGTCGAGGTCTGCGACATATTCGCATCGCCGATGATGACGTGCAGGCGGCCGAAATCATCGTGGATGGCATGGGGCTCGTCGCGGGTATTGATAATGCCGCGATTGAGGGTGGTTTCCAGGGAGATCTCCTGCTCGATATAATCCGCGCGCTGGGAAATCTGGAACCCCGGTTCCTCCCCAAACTCACCGCGCCCCATGCGCCCAGCACCGATGACGACCTGCCGGGCAACGAAGAAGGGAATCAGCGCCTGGGCCATGACCGAAAAATCGGTGCTGCGGGCATACTGATAATTTTCATGCGAACCGTAGCTGGCACCCTTGCCATCGACGTTATTCTTGTATAAGCGGAGCGGCGGGCACGGCTGCCGGTCCGCCAAGACGGACTTTCCCTGTGCCGTCAGCTCCGCCACGGCATCCCGTGCCTGCAGCAGGGTGTAATCGCCGGCGGCATCGTAGAGCGTCGCCTCCCAAGCATTCGTGCACTCCGGAGCCGAATATTCGGGGTGGGCGTGGTCCACATAGAACCGCGCCCCGCTCGGGGTGACAACATTGGCCACCCCCACCGCATTGGGGTCCACCACGGGAACCGTATCGTAGCGCTTGAGATCGAAGCCGCGCGAGTCCCGCAAGGGGTGTTCTTCCGCAAAATCCCAGCGCGAACGCGCGCCCGTATACAGAGCTGCATAGGCCACGACCGCATGGGTCGAGGTAATGATTGGGGATTCCTCCGGCGAATCCGGCGTAGAAATGCCGTATTCCGTTTCCGTTCCTAGCACGCGGGCCACGTACCGCTCCTTCCGCTTAAAAGTTCCACACTGGTCACACGCGATCCGCCATGATCCGCGGAGACAATCTTGCTCCATTCCTCAGGGTTGGTCGAGGTAGGCATGTATTCCGATTCTTCCTGCTCAGCTGCGATGGCAGCGCGCAGATGCTGCTTGCCGATGCCCCCTTCAACGCCCCCAGTGCCTTCCTCCGCGGCGCGCTCCGCGCCGTGGTGCGATAAAGCTTCCTTGATGGCCAGCTTTTTAGCCCGGGCCAAGATATTGGCGATCATCGCGCCAGAGACGAAATCCCGGTAGTGCAGGACTTGGCGCTGCCCATTGCTAAAGTGCAGCTGCGCAAACGGCCTGTCGCTATACAGCTCATCCACGGCATCGCCGATGAGCTCGTCAATTTCGCCCATATGCGGAATGGAGGGATCGAAGTGGCGGGCGAAAATCTCGCGCGCACCGCGCTTGGTGGGGCGATTGATGCGCACCTTCATATCCAACCGGCCCGGGCGCATGATGGCGGGGTCAATGAGCTCTTCCCTATTGGTGGCGCCGATGATGACCACATTGCTGAGGCCCTCCACGCCGTCGAGCTCCGTTAGCAGCTGTGGAACGACGGTGGTTTCCATATCGGACGAGACCCCGGATCCGCGGGTGCGGAAAATGGATTCCATCTCATCAAAGAAGATGACCACCGGGCGATCCGCGCTGGCCTGGGCGAGCTCGCGTGCGCGCTCAAAGATCAGCCGGATGCGGCGTTCTGTTTCACCGACGTACTTATTCAGCAGCTCTGGGCCCTTAACATTGAGGAAGTAGCTGGATCCATCTCCCCCCATTTGGGTAGACAAAGAGTTCGCCACTGCTTTAGCAATGAGCGTCTTTCCGCAGCCCGGTGGGCCATAAAGCAATACACCCTTGGGCGGTTGCAGTCCATATTCCCTGTAGAGCTCTGGGTGGATAAAGGGCAGCTCGACGGAATCACGGATCTGCGAAATTTGCTCGTCTAGGCCGCCGATATCCTCGTAGCGCACATCTGGCACTTCCTCCAGCGAGAGCTGGGATACCTCTGCTTGATCCACCTTTTCCACGGCCACGGAAGCCTTGGTATCTAACAGCACGACCTCGCCCGTGCGCACGCTTTCTTGCAGCGCTTGTGCGAGGAGAACGACGCGGTTATCCCCCGCGGAATTAGCCACGACGGCCCGGCGCTGGTCCAAGCGCTCGACCACGGTGGCAAGCTCGCCGGTGCTCGTGGGGGCGCAGCCTTCGACGACCACGAAGCCATCTCCCAGCCGCACCTGTTGGCCCACCTGCAGGCTTCCCGGCTCCACGTTGGGAGAGACCTTGAGCTGCATGACGCGGCCGTTGGTATAAACCTCCGCCGTGGTTCCTACCTCGCTTTGGTGCGGCGAGTAGGCCAAAAAGACACCGTAGGTAGAGGCAGGCTCTGCAAGTGCATTGACCTCAGCAAATAACTGCTCAAGCTCGGCGCGCGATTTCTGTAAAAGCTCCACCAGCTTTTGATTGCGCGCAGCAAGCTGGCTGAGTTGCCGCTTATTATCCGTGGCTTCATCCATGCACACCACTTTAACGCGCGAAAAGGTATGAGCGAGGCCACTTTAGCAATTAATTACATCCGTGTACTTAAATAGTGCGCATACTATTTGCGGGCGCGGCGCTGGGGGCGCGGCGGGGTGACGCCATCGGCAAGCCGCCTGGTCCAAATGAGGAATGCGGTATGCGCATTCATGCGGTGCTCTGGGCGAGTGGCCAGGCCTTCTACCTTCCACTCGCGCACCAGGGACTCCCATGCCTTCGGCTCTGTAAAGCACTGCAGCTCGCGAATGCCCTCCATGACCTTCATCAGCTGCGGGACCGTTGCCACATAGGTCATGAACACGCCGCCGGGGATCAGCAGATCGCGTACGGTCTCCAAGTTCTCCCAGGGCTCAAGCATGTCCAAGATGATGCGGTCAACGGGGCCACCGAGATCGTCAGCGGTGACATCGCCAAGATCGCCTAGGCGCGGCGACCACCACTCGGGGTGGCTGCCAAAGTATTCCTCGACATTATCGACCGCATACTCCAAGTGATCCTCACGGATTTCGTAGGAATAGACGTGGCCTTCGGGGCCCACGGCGCGCAGGAGGGACATCGACAAGGCACCGGAGCCCGCACCAGCCTCAAGCACGCGGGCGCCCATGAAAATATCGCCCTCGACCAAAATCTGTGCGGCGTCCTTGGGGTAGATGACGGCGGCGCCGCGCGGCATCGAGAGGACGTGATCCACCATGAGGTGGCGGAAGAGCAGGAAGGACGAGCCCAAGGTGGACTCGATGACGGAACCTTCATCCATTCCCACGATGTCATCGTGGTTGATTATGCCTTTATGGGAATGAAACTGGCCTCCTTCTTTCAAAATGACCGTGTAGTGGCGACGCTTGGCGTCCGTCAGCTGCACGCGGTCGCCATAGGAAAAGGGGCCAGAATAAGCCATGCCGCAAAACTCCTCGAGGTTGTGGGAAACTAACCCTTCAAGTATGCCTCAAGTGCCCGCGAGAGCCATATTTGGTCCTGCTCGCCCACCATCTCGCGCGCGGAGTGCATCGATAGCATCGGCACGCCCACATCGACGGTGTCGATGCCCAGCCGCGTTGCGGTAATGGGGCCGATGGTCGATCCGCACGGCACATCGTTATTGCCCACGAAACGCTGCACCGGCACCCCAGCCTTGGCACACGCGGTCTCCCACAGCGCAATCGTCTGCGCATCGGAGGCATAGCGCTGGTTACCGTTGATCTTGGTCACCGGGCCCTGCCCAATGATCGGCTGGTGGGTGGGATCGTGCGTATCCGCGTAATTGGGGTGCACCGAATGCGCGGCATCGGCAGACACGCAGCTTGAGCGGGCGAACATCTGGAAGCGCTCCTCCTCATTGGCCCCCAGCGCGCGGGCGGTGCGGGTCAGCACGTCCTGCAGGATGGGCCCGGCGGCACCATAGCGGGAGCTCGATCCCACTTCCTCGTGGTCAAAGGCCATCATGACCAAAATATCGGAGCCGTCATAGTCCTGCGCGGCGTGTTGCATGGCCTCCAGCGAGGCATGCACCGAAGACAGGTTATCCATGCGGCCAGCCGCGATGAACTTTTCGCCCGCACCAAAGACCGCACCCCGAGCGGCATCGGCGGTAATCAGGTTGAAGGAAGCAATATCCTGCTTGGCGATGCCCGCCTGCTCCCCCACCACCTGCAGGATCGACGCCTCTTCATCGCCCACCGTCAGCACCGGCTGCATGTGCTTTTGCCGGTCCGGTTTGAACTCATCCTTGCGGTACAGGTGGATAGCCAGCGACGGAAGGCGCAGGACTGGGCCCGTATTCACGAGGTGCTGACGCCCATCCGTGGTCACAACCTGGCCGGCGACGGTCAGCTCGCGATCGAACCAGGTGTGCAGCAAGGCACCGCCGTAGACTTCTACCGCAACCTGCTGCCAGCCCGCAGCAGAAAAATCGGGCGTGGGCTTGAGCGCCAGCCCCGGCGAATCAGTATGTGAGCCGATAACCCGGAAACCGGAGTTTTTATCGGCGCCTTCCAGCACGTACCACGCGGCAACCGCGCCGCCGCGGACCATGACGTGACCGCCCGGGGTGGCCGACCAGTCCTCGCGCTCATCCTGGACCTGGAAACCAGAATCTTGCAGCTGGCGCGCTACCTCATGCGCGGCGTGGTACGACGACGGCGAGGCCGCCAAGAAATCAAGGAACTTATCGGTATAACTCATGCCTTCTAGCTTGCCACGAAACGAACAGCGATAGGCTAGATACATCATGGCTACTACATCTACTCCCCGCCCCCGTCCCCTTGCCCTGTCGCCGTCGCGTGCCTCCGACTACCAGCAGTGCCCGCTGCTCTATCGTTTCCGGGCCATCGACAAGATTCCCGAACCCAAGACCATCGCCCAAGTTAAGGGAACCCTGGTCCACGCGGTCCTAGAAGAAACGCATAAACTCCCGCGCGAAGAGCGCACTTACCCAGCCGCAGTAAAGATGATTAAGCCAAGCTGGGCAGCGATGACGGAACAGGACGCTGAATTGCTCGAGCTCGTGCCCGAAGACGAGACGTATGATTTCTTCGTCGCCGCCCGCGAACTGCTCAAAGGCTATTTCCAGATGGAAAACCCGCAGGGCTTCGACTGCCAAGAAACCGAGATGTATGTCAACACGGTTCTGCCCAACGGCGTGCCCGTGCGCGGGTTTATTGACCGCGTGGACCGCGCCCCCACCGGCGAGGTGCGCGTCGTGGATTATAAAACGGGCAAGAAACCAGCACCGCGCTTTTCCCACAGCGCCCAATTCCAGATGCGGTTTTATGCCCTAGTGTATTGGCGCCTGTTGGGAACAATCCCCCACCAGCTACGACTGATGTATCTAAAGGTGCTGGGTTCGATGTTCTTATCCCCCAACCAAGAAGAACTCGAATACTTCGAGCGCGATCTAGGCCAGCTGTGGGCCAAGATTGAGGCCGATGGGCGCGCCGGGGATTTTCGCCCGAAACGCTCCAAGCTCTGTAATTGGTGCGCGCATCAGGCGATTTGCCCCGAATTTGGCGGCACGCCTCCGGAGTACCCGGGTTGGCCGGGCTCCGCGGCGGATTAATTCGTTTTAGAATAGCCCGGATACCGTGCCATCGGCGGCGACGTCGATATTATTGGCCGCCGGCTTCTTGGGCAGGCCCGGCATGGTCATCACGTTGCCGGTAAGCACCACGATGAACCCGGAACCGGTGCGCGGCAGCAGCTCGCGCACGTGCAGCGTGTGTCCTTCCGGGGCACCCAATGCGGTTGCTTCATCGGAGAAGGAATACTGCGTCTTGGAAATGACAACGGGTAGCCTATCCCAGCCATTGTCCTTGATGTACTGCAAGTCCTTCACAGCCTTGGAGCCGTATTCCACGCGATCCGCGCGGTAGATCTCGCGGGCGATGGTCTCGATGGAGGCCTCGATGCCTTCTTCAGGATCGTAGAGCTGCTGCGCGCCACCCTCGAGGTTTTCCAACAAGGTCTCGGCCAGCTTCGTCGCTCCCGCGCTGCCTTCGACCCAGACGTTGGCCTCTTCCAAGGCCACGCCGAAGTCCTTGGCCCAATCGCGCATGAACTGGCGCTCTGCTTCAGTATCGGCCCAGAAAAGGTTGAGTGCGACAACGGGCTTGATACCAAACTTGCGCAGGTTTTCCACGTGGCGCTCGAGGTTGACGATGCCCTTTTGCAGCGCCTCAACGTTTTCCTCGGTGAGCTTATCCTTGGCAACGCCCCCGTTGTACTTCTGCGAGCGAATCGTCGCCACGACCACTGCGCCGGCCACGTCCAGGTCACCAAACCGGGACTTGATATCAATAAACTTCTCACCGCCGAGATCCGCGCCGAAGCCGGCTTCAGACAGCACGATATCGCCGAACTGCAGGGCAGTTTGCGTTGCCAGCAAAGAGTTGCAGCCGTGCGCGATATTGGCGAACGGGCCACCGTGCACGAGTGCGGGAACCCCGCCGAGGGTTTGCACCAAGTTCGGGTTCAAGGCATCGCGCATCAGCGCGGTGAGCGCGCCTTCCGCATCGAGCTCGCGCGCGGTCACTGGCCGCTGGTCATAGGTAAACCCGACGGTAATATCGCCTAGGCGCTGCTTGAGGTCATCGAGGCTCGTCGCCAAGCACAAAATCGCCATGATCTCTGAGGCCGCAGTAATGGTAAAGCCTGTTTCTGCCGGTACGCCGTGTGCCGATCCGCCGAGGCCAGTTACCACGTTGCGCAGCGCGCGATCGTTCACGTCGACGCAGCGCTGCCACGTCACGCGGCGTGGGTCGATGCCCAGCTGGTTGCCCTGGTGAATGTGATTGTCGATGATGGCCGCAAGTGTATTCGTTGCCGCGGCAATGGCGTGGAAGTCACCGGTAAAGTGCAGGTTGATATCCTCCATCGGCACAATCTGGGCGTAGCCGCCGCCTGCTGCGCCTCCCTTAATGCCCATTACGGGGCCCTGAGAGGGCTCACGAAGGGCAACGATGGCCTTCTTCCCGATCTGATCCAGCGCATCGGTCAAGCCGATGAGGACCGTGGATTTACCCTCGCCGGCCGGTGTCGGAGATACTCCTGTTACCAGCACGAGCTTGCCGCGCTTGTCCTTGGCGTTATCCACCTTGGTGATATCCACCTTGGCTTTCGTGGAACCAAAAGGAATTACTGCATCTTCGGGAATTCCTGCTTTGGCTGCGATCTCCGCAATCGGCTGCAGGTTATGGGCTTGTGCGATTTCAACATCGGATGGCTGCGTAGTCATGGCACCTACCCTACCGATTTCTGACATTAGCCAAGTCGCATGGGGGTATAAACTGTGAGGCAGAACATTTCTTTTGGTGAAGATTCCACATAAAAGTGGCGCCCTCTCAGCGGAGAAGACGCCACAAGGACCTCGAGTTCGAAGACTCGCTAAATGATTACCGCACCGAGTGCGTAGCCAAGGAGCACGGAACCGACGATGCTGACCACGCCGGGGATAAGGAATGGGTGGTTGAATACGGCCTTGCCGATCTTGGTCGTGCCCGTATCATCCATTTCGACAGCTGCCAGCAACGTTGGGTACGTCGGCAGGATGAACAGAGCAGATACTGCTGGGAATGCGGCCACGGCGGTAACCGGGTTAACACCTAGCGCCAATGCGGCGGGCATGAGCGCCTTGGTGGTGGCAGCCTGCGAGTACAGCAGGGCTGCGGCGAAGAAGAGCACCACTGCTAGCAACCATGGCGAAGCTTCGATGACGTCGCCGGCCAGCGCTTGAATATCGTCCAAATAGTGGTTGATCAAGGTGGTTCCCAACCACGCAACGCCCAACACACAGATGCAGGCGGACATACCAGATTTAAATACCGGAGTATTGAGGACGTCGCCGGTCGGAATCTTGGTTTTCAAGACGATGATCGTCGCGGCCGAGAGCATGACGGTCATGATTGCCTCATTGCGCGGCAACGTGGGATCCGTAATCAGGCCAACTTGTTCGGAAGAAATGGTAGCCCACGCCATGACGACGACGATGGCGATGAGGAAGATGACTACGGAAGACTTAGCTCCTTCCTTTGGCTCATATTTACTAGCACCAATCGGTTCTTTGACCAGGCCTTGCGCCTTGCGCTCCTGATATACAGGGTCATCTTCTAGTTCTTTGCCGAACTTATTGGCCACCCATGCGGCGGGGAAGATGGAAAGGAAGGTAGCTGGAATCAGGACACCGAGTACTTGGAGGTAGCCCACGCCCATGGGCTCAAGCAGACCAGCCAGGATGACAACTGCAGCAGAAATCGGCGAGGCACAAATACCCATCTGTGCGGCGACGACCGCGATAGATAATGGGCGCGACGGGCGAACTTTGCCCTCCTTGGCCACCTCAACGATGACCGGCAGCGTGGAAAAGGAGGTGTGCCCGGTACCGGCCAAGACCGTCATCAACCAGGTCACGATGGGTGCGTAAAACGTAATCTTTTTGGGGTTTTTGCGCAGGAACTTCTCGGCCACATGAACCAAATAGTCCATGCCGCCGGCCTTTTGCATGGCGGCAATAGCCGCAATCACCGTCATAATGATGGCAATGACGTCGAACGGAATGTCGTCCCTAGTTACTGGAACTCCCGCAACGCCCAAAAGGAGAACGCCCAGGCCGCCGGCCATGCCGATGCCTATGGACCCAATTCTCGCACCCAGGATAATGGCTGCGAGAACGATGACAATATGAATAATAACCATGGATACGCTCCACACGTTCTCAACTACACGTGGTGGCCCCACCTACGCCTGCCGGTCGTGGACCACCCTTACATTTCTATTTTGCCCTGAATATGTTGTTTTATTTACATATTCTGCCCGTTTGTGTTGCTTCCCACATGTGTTCTACCTCGCGTTATAAACCGTTCGGTATGGTTTGATGTCTTTGCGCTATGGGGCGGAAGTAAAGCCGCACTGCGGGCAGAGACGAAAGAGACCGCACACACCGCGAGGCGCTTCCCCACCCCAAAGGGAGGAAAGAAAGCACGGTGTGTGCGGACTGATCGGTGCCGCCATGAGGATGGGCATCTCCCACCTCATGCGGCACTATGGCTCGCGAACTTTACTTAGTTTTCATCCAAGAAAAGCTGACCGCGAAATTCTGGGTGCATCAGGTTTTCTACCGACAGCACCTTGTTCAGCGTTGCCTCATCAAGTAGGCCCTTCTCCAGCACGAGTTCCTTGACGCCCTTGCCGGTCTTGAGGGATTCCTTTGCAATCTCGTCACCGTTGTGGTGACCAATAAATGGGTTCAGGTAGGTAACGATACCGATGGAGTTCTCCACGTACTGGCGGCACACATCAGCGTTGGCGGTAATGCCGGTGACGCACTTCTCACGCAGCGCATCAACCGCGTTGCCCATGATGCGGATGGACTGGAACAGTGCCTCACCGATGACCGGCTCCATCACGTTGAGCTGCAGCTGGCCTGCCTCTGAGGCCATGGTCACGACGTGGTCGTTGCCGAAGATCTTGAAGCAGGTCTGGTTGACAACTTCAGGGATAACCGGGTTGACCTTACCCGGCATGATGGAGGAACCTGCCTGGCGGGCCGGCAGGTTGATCTCGCCAAGACCAGCGCGCGGGCCAGAGGAAAGCAGGCGCAGGTCGTTACAGATCTTGGAGAGCTTCATGGCAGCGCGCTTGATGGCAGAGTGCAAGAAGACGTAGGCACCGCAGTCAGAGGTGGCCTCGATAAGGTCGCTTGCAGTCTTCATCTCCAGGCCGGTGACTTCAGACAGGGCGGCGGTTACCTGGTGACGGTAGCCAGCTGGAGTGTTAACTCCGGTACCGATGGCGGTTGCGCCGAGGTTGATCTGCAGCAAGCGGCTCTGTGCATCGCGCAGAACGGCCTGCTCCTCGTTGAGGTTATTAGCAAAGCCCTTGAATTCATCGCCCAAGGTCATGGGGACGGCATCCTGCAGCTGGGTACGGCCCATCTTCAGGATGTCTTGGAACTCATTACCCTTGTCCTGGAATGCGGAACGCAGGCTGTCGATGCGCACGATGAGGTCATCGATGGCAGCGTACAGGCCCAACCGGAAGCCGGTTGGGTAAGCATCGTTGGTGGACTGGGACATGTTGACATCGTCGTTGGGGTTGATGATGTCGTAGGAGCCCTTCTCCTCCCCCAAGTGCTCAAGGGCCAAGTTGGCAACGACCTCATTGGTGTTCATGTTCAACGAGGTGCCGGCACCACCCTGGAATACATCGAGCGGGAACTGGTCCATGCAGCGACCCTCATCCAAGATCTGGTCACAGGCCCACATGATGGCCTCTGCCTTCTTCTTTGGCAGCACGTGCAAGCGACGGTTGGCCATCGCGGCAGCCTTTTTGACCTTCACCATGCCGCGGATGAAGTGCGGAATGGTGTTAATGGTCACGTAGGAAATCTGGAAGTTATCCATCGCGCGGACGGTGTGGACACCAAAGTAAGCATCAGCGGGAATTTCCAAGTCACCGATCAGATCGGTTTCCGTACGAGTGTTTTTGCTCGACGTCTTTGGCTGCTTCTGCTCAGCTACCTTTTTCTGTGCAGAATGAGTGGTCTTATCCTCCTGCTTATTCTCCGCTTGCTTTGCGGCAGACTTAGTGTCTTTTTCTTCTTTCTTAGACGACTTTGCCATGATGGCGCGGCTCCTTTGCCTGTCGAGAATGATGTCCGAGTGAATAATCTCAAGCGCCAATGGTAGCCACGTTTCGCCCCAGTTGGGACGACCAAGAATTTAATACTCCCCCTAAAAGCGGGCAATGCGGAGATCGGAAGCCAAAATTGCCTCCGCACCGAGTTGGGAAAGTCGATCCATAATCTGGTTGGCTTCTTTTTGCGGAACCATCGCACGCACCGCCACCCAGTCTTGACGCGCCAACGGTGAAACCGTTGGGCCAGTCAGGCCCGGAGTAACACCAGCTGCTTTATCTAGATTTTCTTCTGCAATGTTGTAATCGATCATGAGGTAGGTGCGGGCGTGCAGAATACCTTGGATGCGGCCCAATACAACCTGCTCTTCTGGCGTCACCTCTGCATCGTGGCGTTTAATGACAACAGCTTCCGAGCTCACAATGGGCTCACCAAAGGGCGCCAAACCCTGCTGCCGCAGCGTAGTACCAGTTGACACGACATCAGCAATAACATCGGCTACGCCTAAGTGGATGGATATTTCCACCGCGCCGTCGAGGCGGATCACATCGGCGGAAATCCCCTTCTCCGCCAAGTCTTGTCGGACCAAATTCGGGTACGACGTTGCCACACGCTTGCCCTCCAGGTGAGAGATATCCCACCCCTCTCCTTGGGGTGCGGCGTAGCGGAATGTTGAGTCACCGAAGCCAAGTGAGAGGACCTCTTTAAATTGGGCGTTGGAATCGAGCGCTAAATCGCGCCCCGTAATCCCCAGATCAAGCACACCGCGGGCGACATAGATCGCGATATCCTTCGGGCGGAGGAAGAAAAACTCCACCCCATTGTCCAAATCCACCACGTTCAGCGTTTTGGAGTGGCCGCGCCCCTTATAACCGGCCTCACCAAGGATTTCTAAAGCCGCTTCTGATAGGGAACCTTTATTTGGTACTGCAATTTTGATCATGCTGTTCTCCAGGAAGTCTGCTCCACCGCAGGTGGGCAACAAGTTATAGGTATTTATAAATATCTTCAGGCCGCAGGCCGCGCTTGATCATCATGACCTGCGTCCAATAGATAAGCTGCGACATTTCTTCCGCCAGTTCCTCATCGGACTGGTATTCGGCGGCAATCCATACTTCGCCCGCCTCTTCGATGATCTTTTTGCCAATATGATGGGCGCCTTCTTCCAGCGCCTGGACGGTCCCAGAACCCTCTGGCTTCTGGTCTGCTTTGTGTAGTAGCTCAGCAAAAAGTGTCTCAAAATCCTTCACAACTACCTATTGTTCCACAGGTAAGCAGTCAATGCGAAGGGTTTTATTTCATTTCCTGGATAGCTCGGAACCACTCGTAGACATCTACATGGCGCGCGCCTGCGAGGTGGCGAGAATCGCGCAGCCGGGAAATCTCCACTACCCCCTCCGGCACTTCCACGCCTTCATCCTCGGGCAAACCGATAACGGTGCATCCCGCGGCCACGGCAGCGCGCATACCTGCCGGGGAATCCTCAAACACAAGGCACTGAGCTGGATCAAGCTGCAGGCGCCGGGCTGCTTCCAAGTACATATCCGGGGCGGGCTTGCCAGTGGGAACTTCAT
The DNA here is from genome assembly GCF_040225855.1 of Corynebacterium sp. KPL2850. NCBI lineage: Bacteria > Bacillati > Actinomycetota > Actinomycetes > Mycobacteriales > Corynebacteriaceae > Corynebacterium > Corynebacterium sp. KPL2850. The sequence goes on along the minus strand of NZ_JBEHFV010000002.1, from coordinate 84,680 downwards.
CGCCGCAAATAGTGTCCACGAAATGTTCGCGGCCTATTACCGCGATGGCAGCGTCCGCGACGTCGCGATCCGTGTTCGTCGTGACCATCATCGGCATGCCGTCTTGGCGAAGCGAGGTTAAAAGCTCAGGGATCCCGGGAAAGATTTCTAGGCGGCCAGCAAAAAGTGTCTTCACATAATCAAACATCTTGTGCCGATAGGCTTCGACGTCGCCTTCGCCCAAGGAAACTCCCGCATTATCAGCGCAAATGCGCAGCGTCGTAGGAAAGGTAGCCCCCACCGTATCCATGCGTTGTCTGGCTGTCAGGCGCTTGCCCAGCACTTCCGAAAGATAGTACGTCGCCTCACCCCACAAGGGCTCCGAGTTGGTCAAGGTGCCATCCATATCCCAGAAAATCGCCGCGGGACGGGACAAAGACTGGGAATCACTCACTGTGGTCATACACACTCCACCGGCTATTCCGGCATAGAACTACGGCTCAACGAGGGGGATATTCGCGCTGCGCGGTGATCAATCAACTTCACCTTAGGAATCTATCCACGGCGGGCTGGCGCCGTAAAGGGGCCTAGAAGTCCAACTCTGGGATCTGTGACAGCGCCTCATCATCGGCGCCGGTAGCCGCGGAGGCGTTGTACATCAGCTCGGCGATTTCTTCCTTTTCCTCCGGCTCCACCACCGCATCGTGTTGCTTGCGATTGAAGGTGGCGAGTTTTTGCACGGTCTTATTCAGCACCGCGGCGAGCTGGCCGCCATCAGGATCGTCCGGCAGCCCGTCCAACCCATCCAACATCTGCTCGAGGTGGCCTTTGAGTTCTGGTAGGACCGCCGCGTTAAACGGTGCCTCCCAGAATTCTTTTTCCTCGTCCTTGAGGTAATCGCCGGTGGCGAAGGACTTAAGATCAGCAATGAACTCATCAACGGTGGGTTGGAAATCTGCGCGAATGCTCATGCTGTCGATATTGCCCTAAGTTGGCTAGGCCTGCACGCCGAGCAGCGAATTAAGTGCTGTACGCACTAACTCCGCAGCACCTTCCTCGTCTTCACCCCGGTTACTGCCTGCCCAATCGTCGATGACGCGCAGCGCGGTGGGGGTATCGAGGTCATCGGCAAGCGCTTGGCGAAGCCCCGCTACCGCACCTTCCGCAGCCGACAGGGACCCAGGGCTTTCCAGGGCAGAGCGCCACATGGCCAGGCGGGTCTTGGCTTGGTCGAGCACCTCATCGGACCAGTCCCGCTCAGCGCGGTAGTGGCCGGAGAATACGCCAAGGCGGATGGCGGAGGGATCTTCGCCTTGCTCCACGAGCTTGTGGACGAAGACCAGGTTGCCCAGGGACTTGGACATTTTCACGCCGTCGAGGCCGATCATTCCCGTGTGGACGTAGAACTGCGCCATGCGGTCTACGCCCAAGGCGGCCTCTGCATGCGCGGCGGAGAATTCATGGTGCGGGAACTTCAGATCGCTGCCGCCGCCTTGGATATCAAAGGTGCTGCCCAAGTAATTGGTGGCGATAGCAGAGCACTCGATGTGCCAGCCGGGGCGTCCGGGACCGAAGGGAGACTCCCACGCCGGTTCGCCTTCGCGGTGGGCGCGCCAAATCAGGGCATCCATGGGGTGCTTCTTGCCCGGGCGGTCGGGGTCGCCGCCGCGCTCGGCAAAAAATTCCTGCATCTGTTCCATCGAGTAATTGGATTCGTAGCCAAATTCCTCGGTGGCATCGATGGAGGCATACACATCGGGGTACTCCGGGTCATCGACCACGTAAGCGGCGCCGTTATCCAATAGTTTTTGCACCATCTCCACGATCTCATCGACTGCTTCCATGGCGCCGATGAAGTGCTGCGGCGGGATGACCGATAAAAGCTCCATATCGGAGCGGAAAAGGTCGATCTGGGAGGTGCCGAGTTCGCGCCAATCAACGCCGTCGCGCTCCGCGCGCTCAAAGAGCGGGTCATCGACGTCGGTGATATTTTGCGCGTAATTGACCTTCTTGCCTGCATCCAAGAACTGCCGGTAAATCAGGTCGAAGGTGAGGTAGGTGGCTGCATGGCCCAAGTGGGTCGAATCATACGGGGTAATACCGCACACGTACATGGTGGCGGTATCCCCCTTTACCTGCACGGGGGCCTTGGTTTGATTCGCGGAGTCGTAGAGATAGAGCTGCGCCGCATCGCCTGGGACGCGACTATAAGTAGGTTTTGGCCAAGAATGCATGGCACCCATCCTAACGCTTCTTTATGGGTGGATTTAAATGGGCTGTAGAGCCCCCAAGGCCAGCAGAATCATCACGATGATGCCCACTGGGATGCGGTAGGCCGCGAACCACGCGAAGGAGTGGTTGCCCACGAAGTTCAGCAACCACGCGATCGAGGCATAGCCCAAGGCAAAGGCGATCCCTGTGCCAACGAGCAGCTGCATACCGGAAGCGGCTTGGCCGGACTCGGGTGCGAAGGCATCGGGAAGCGAAAAAAGCCCCGAAGCCAGCACTGCCGGAATGGCCAAAAGGAAGCTAAAGCGCGTGGCCACCTCGCGGTCGAGGCCCAAGAAAAGACCACCGGAAATGGTGCCGCCCGAACGCGAAACGCCAGGAATGAGCGCCAAGCACTGGCACAGGCCCATGATGATGGCATCCTTCATCGTCAGCTCCTCAAAACCGCGCTTTTTGGAGCCGACGCGTTCAGCGGCAATGAAGACGAAGGAAAAGAGGATCAGCATCGCTGCGGTGATCCACAGGTTGCGCAGCGCCCCGCGGATGGCATCTTCAAAGACGAAGCCGATGACGCCGATGGGAATGGATCCGGCGATGACCATCCAGCCCATGCGCCAGTCCTGCCCGCGCGAAGCGGGATTGGTCCACCCGCGCAGCCACCCAGAGAGGATTTGCCAGATCATCGGGGCGAAATAGACCAGCACGGCAAGCTCGGTGCCGAGCTGGATAACGGCGGTAAAGGAAGCGCCGGCATCGTTGCCCCAAAAAAGCTCAGAAACGATGCGCAGGTGCCCCGAGGAGCTTACCGGGAGAAACTCCGTAAGCCCCTGCACAATGGATAAAACGATAACTTGTGCCCAAGAAACTGCTTCAGTCGCGGTATCAGAAATCACCCGCCATACACTACCGTCGCGCACGGCTTCGGGAAATCGCAACGCGCGCTGTTAGGATAAGTATCCGTGAAATCACGATCCCGCTCCACACTCGTACTATCCAGCCTGCTAGCGCTCTCCACTGCTGCGCTGGCCGCCTGCGATTCCACCGTGGGCGTAGGCGGTGATCCCGAAACCGCAGTGAAGGGCAACGCCACCCCGGCCGCTTCTCCCAGTGACACCGATCCTGCCGGCACGGTCATCGACCTCGATGAGGACATTACGGATCTGGCTGCGGTGAAAGATACGATTGCCGTTCGCACCGCGGACCAGGTGCGCATTGGCAGCCAGGACGATTTTGCCGCCAAGAAGGCGAAGACCATCGATATCGATTCCACCTGCGGCGATTTAAGCTCGTCTGAGTCTGGATTCGTCCTGGCCTGCCCGGACAAGGTCCTGCTCATCGATCCTGCTGCGCCGGAGTCACCGGGGGAAATCAAGATGGACGAGGACTTCCAGGTCAGCGCCGCAACCCAGATTTCGACCGGCGAGGTATTTGTCACCGCTGACGACTCCGCTGTGGTCGGCCGGTACAAGGATGGCAAGCGGGACGGCGAAATCTCCGTCGAGGCCGGCTCGGACCAGATGCTCGCCGTTCCCAATGCGGATGGCGATGACGGTATCGTGCGCATTCAGCGGTCGGATTCCACCATCCAGAATATCGATTGGCCCAATGACCGCGCCGGCGGCCGGTTGCGCGCTGGCCAGGGTGTCGGCCAAATCGCAGTGGGTGACAACGGCGTTGTGCTCGCCTCCGATACCGAGGGCGGCCGGATCGCGGTCTATACCTCCGATGACGTCGTCCGCCTGCACCAATACGGCGTGGTGCACGGCACCCCGTGGGCGGTGGCCTGGGATGACTCGCGCGAGCTCGCGTGGGTTACCACCACCGATAACAACATCGCGCACGCCTATTCTATTGACAAGGGCGTTCCCGAATCCCGCGGCGACTTTGCCACGCTTGCCGATGCCCAGAATATTTCCGTTCTTTCCAATGGCACCATCGTGGTTGCCTCCGCATCCGGCCAGGGGCTGCAGTTCGTGGCGGATCCGCACCTGAAAAAGGAGTCTTAATCCATGGTTTCGACCTTCGATTCGCTGCGCAAAGGCGCCTATCAGCTAGCGCTGCGAGGAATGTTTCGCTTAAACCCCGAGCGCATCCACGGTATTATCAATTCTGGCCTGCACGGTCTGCACGCGGCAGGACCCGCCAATCGCGCGCTTGGCCGCGTCCTGCCGGTCAACGATCCAGTCTTGAAACAAGACGTTTGTGGGATCACCTTCCCGCGCCCGCTTGGCCTGGCGGCCGGTTTTGATAAAAACGCCGCGGCTGCCGATGCCTGGTCCCCCCTTGGTTTCGGCTACGCCGAACTGGGCACCGTCACGGCGCAGGCGCAGCCGGGTAACCCGACTCCCCGCCTCTTCCGCCTCAAAGAAGATGCCGCCATCTTTAACCGGATGGGCTTTAATAATGAGGGTGCGGCCGCCGTGGCAGAGAACCTGCGCAAGCGCCGGTACAACGACGTCATCGGTATTAATATTGGCAAGACCAAGGTCACCCCGGCAGAACGCGCCGTGGATGATTACCGCCGCTCCGCTTCCGTTTTAGGCGGCCTGGCGGACTACCTGGTGGTCAATGTCTCCTCCCCCAATACTCCCGGGTTGCGGGACCTGCAGGCGGTCGAATCGCTTCGCCCCATCCTGCGCGCCGTGCAAGAATCCACCGATGTACCCGTCATGGTCAAGATCGCGCCGGATCTTTCGGATGCCGATGTCGATGCCGTCGCCGATCTCGCCGTGGAACTGGGCCTTGCCGGCATCGTCGCCACCAATACCACCATCTCCCGTGAGGGACTTAACACTCCCCGCGCGGAGGTAGAGGCCCTTGGCGCCGGTGGAATTTCCGGTCCACCCGTAGCCGATCGCTCCTTAGAGGTGCTCCGCCGCCTTAACGAGCGCGTGGGCTCGCAGCTCGTCCTGATTTCCGTCGGCGGGATTACCACCCCGGAGCAAGCGTGGGAGCGGATTGCCGCAGGTGCCAACCTTCTCCAGGGCTATACTGGGCTCATCTACGGTGGTCCGGACTGGATTCGGGATATTCACAGGGGCATCGCCAAGCAAATTCGCGCCCATGGCCTGAACAATATTTCTGAGGCTGTAGGCTCCAATCTGCCGTGGAAGGCAATAAACTAGCAGCCCACCAGATAGCACAAATGCCACGTGTAGAAACACGTGGCATTGCTTGTTTTAGGGACCGCTTAAGAGGTCGCCATGACGCTGCGCCGCAAAATCAAGGCGCAGATGGCAGACATGCCGGCATAAAAGAGCAACCAATACTGCTGCTGAATCAGCAAATCGTGCTGCGGCAGAAAGCGGCTAGCAATGATCAACGCCACCGCCACTGCCAGGGCGATGATCTGCGCGCGGCTGCCGGCATGCTCCTTGCTCATCGTGCTGAATGCACCCACCATCACCGCAGCGATGATGATCGCGAGGTTGCTGTAGGTCCAGACAAAGGGTGCGCCCCATCCATCGCTAAAAACGGAGATGAGGGCGAAAAGCACCAGCACAAAAGCGACGACCAAAAAAGCGCCGCCCACCCGCAGCGCTGCGGGTGGGGTCACTGGATTTTTAGGAGCGGAACTCGCCATTACTTGGCCTCGTACCAACCCCAAAGGATTGCCCGGCCCAGCGCGTGGAAGTGCAGGTTGAAGCCGAGGACGGTCGGGGAAGAATCTGGATCAATGTCGAGGGTTTCTACGTCTACGGCGTGGACCGCGTAGAGGTAGCGGTGCGGCGCGTGGCCGGCCGGCGGATTAGCACCAAAGTGGGTACGGTTGCCGGAATCATTGCGCAGGCTGATAACACCGTCGATGCCAAGGTCCTCTGCCGCACCGGCATTGGTGGGCAGCTCGGAGACATCGGTGGGGATATTAAAGGCGGCCCAGTGCCAGAAACCGGAGGCAGTCGGTGCATCCGGGTCAAAGCAGGTGACGGCCAAAGACTTGGTTCCCTCCGGCAGCCCGGACCATGCCAGCTGCGGGGACACGCTTTCCGGCGCGCGGTGCTTTTCTGGGATCTCATCGCCTTCTACCAAGTCGGTAGAAGACAGCCCGAAGCTGGGGAGATCGCGCAGCGGGGCGTATGGGTCAGGTCCGGGGAATCGAGTGTCATCTGCATAAGAAGTCATGTACCCCTTTGTACCGCAGATCACACGCGCTTGTCGATGTCCCTCCCCACTAACCCTCCACTAGGCGGCTGGTTTCGTACCGCGTTCCTGCTTTCGCGCTACGGCTACCCAAGTTACAAGGATGTATTTTCACCGCCTTGAGATCGTCCGTTTTATGAGGATTTACCTGGCGATTTGTATTCCAATAGCGGAACACGATAAAGTTTCGGGGTGCCCAACCGAGAGGTTGCAAACACCCTGCCCGGGTGGCGGAATGGCAGACGCGCTAGCTTGAGGTGCTAGTGTCCTATTAACGGACGTGGGGGTTCAAGTCCCCCTCCGGGCACATCGTGAAGTCTCGAGACATCGTTCCTATGGTGTCTCGAGATTTTTCTATGAGTACAGCTCTTTTCTATCAGCCCGGCCCAGCCGACTACGATACAAACGCATGACCACTTTCCGGGATTGGATACGCAGCTTTGGTAGCTTCTGCGTTCAACTCATCCACTCTGCTTGGGGCTCAATCCGCGCGTGGTCACCGCGACGCTGGAGCCTCATCATCGCGCTCGCACTTGCTGGAGTTGCGCTTTTTATCTGGCTCGATATTCCCGATCTCTCCCAGATGCGGGCCGCCGCTGCCCGCCTTGGCGCGTGGTTTCCGGTTGCCTTCACGCTAGGTTATGTCATATTTACGCAATTTCCCCTACCCCGGACCATCTGGACGATTGCAGCTGGCATCCTTTTCGGCCCTTGGCGGGGTCTTGCTATCTCGCTATTCGCGCTCACCATCTCGGCCGTATTATCGCTGCTGATTGTGCGCAGCCTGCTCGGAGACTGGAATAGGCCGCACCTTGCTCATCCTGCGGTTTATACCATCAATGCCCACCTCGAGCGGCGCGGTTGGCTGGCCATCGCTTCCCTGCGCATGGTCGCGGGAGTGCCCTTCAGCCTTCTCAACTATGTCGCCGCACTTACCCCATCAGCGTTTCTCACTTTACGGTCGCTACGTTGGTCGGCTCGATTCCCACCACGGTCATTGGAGTCTTTTTCGGCGATGCCCTTACTGGCACGGCCAGTCCCGGGATCATCGTTGCCTTTATCGTCTTTGCCCTCGCCGGTATCGGCGGACTTGTGCTCGATTCGCGCCTGCCAACTCCCGTCCAGTCAAGGTTAAGCGGTAGACTGTAACGAACTGCTCGCAATAAAGGAGGATCCTCGTGCTCGCTGTCCATGCCCGCTACCGTGGGCGTTCCGTGCGCCGCGCTGAGCTCGTACAGCGCTCGGCCGCCGCGCTATCCACCCTCGAGGGCGTCGGCGAGTTTCACGTCCTTGGCGTGGAGGATATTTGCGCCGTTGTCGATTCCGCCACCGCAGTCTGTGAGGTCGTCATGGCCTTGCTTGCCGATGGCGACTGGGCCATCGGCATCGGCATCAGCCCCGGCAACCAGGCTGACGAGGAGAGCGCGCGCCACGTGGCGACCGCAGCGCTCAAGAATTCCGCGCGCATGGGGCAGGTCTATACCAAGCTCAATAAGCGCGGCCGTTCTGCGGAGGCAAGCGATATTGCCGCTGCCTTCGCGCTCATTGGATACGTGCTTAATAAGCGCACCATCGAGGGCCGCGAGGCGACCTCGCTCGTAAGGGCGGGGCTCAATCAAAATGAGGCCGCAGAAGAATTGGGCATTTCCAAACAGGCGATGTCCCAAAGGCTGCAGGCTGCGGGCTGGAGCGCCGAGATGGCCGGGTGGCAATTGGCGGTCAACCTCATTGAACGCGCCAATCTAGCCTAAGCCCGGAAAGCACCGCTTATTGGAGCCTAGACAAGGTCTGATTTCTGCAGCTCTGGCGTGGTCACAAAATCCACGAGCCGTTCGACCGCACCGATAAGGCTGGAGTCTAGGTCCCGGAAAGAATGGACCGCGTTATACACGTGGCGCCACCCGTCGGAGGGGTCGGACCAACCCACGCGGCGACAAATCCCGGTCTTCCAATCTTCGCCCCGCGGCACCTCCGGCCATGCTTGCAGGCCTACCCGTTGCGGCTTTACTGCCGCCCAAATATCAACAAAAGGATGGCCGGTGACTAGAACGTGCTCCCCCACTGACTCGGTCATTCGTGTTTCTTTCGACCCTTTGACCAGGTGATCCGCGAGCACGCCTACCCGGCGGCCGGGGCCAGGCTGAAATTCGGCGAGCCTTTCTTCGAGGTTGTCCAAGCCCTCCAGGTATTCCACGACCACGCCTTCTACGCGCAGGTCATGCCCCCACACCTTTTCCACGATGGCGGCATCGTGGACGCCTTCGACCCAAATGCGCGATGGCGCTGCCACCTTGGCTTCTACGTTTTCTACCCGCCTAGATCCCGAGTTGGATTTGCGGGGTGCTTGCTTGGGCACGTACCTCGTAAGCGTCACCGGCTGACCTTCTACTAAGAACCCGCCTTTAATAAGGTTAAATACTCGCTCGACGCCGTGGCGGTCTTCTAGCCGCACGACCTCACCAAAGACGGTCTTATCCACGCCTAATACGGCGCCCACAAAGTCATCACCGCGCACTTCTACCACCATGCCCGGTTCTGCCGGCACCTCTGGGTACTGGGTGGGCTTGCTGCGTCGGTGCCCAGCAAAAATATCTCCGCCATAAGGATCTAAACTCATGACCCGATAGTCTATCTACTACACTTGCTCGCCATGGATATGCGCGCCGAAGTGTGGTCCCCTCTCCAAAACTCTGCCATCTGGCTAGCCGCGTGGTTGTGGGGACATGAGACAACAGATGAGCTGCTCGATGCCCTGACAGAGCTGGGCGGGCGCCCCGAATGCTTGGATGAATCTCCCTTCATCGATTTGCTCGCCTTGCTGCGCGCCGAAACGAAGGAGCTCACTTCTCAGCCAGGCGCGGGCGGGGAGCCTCTTCTCCGGCTTATTTTATCTGGCCCGGGTGAAGCGCCGGCGCTTCCCGCAGGATCAGAATCTGCCCGTGCGGCCGCGCAAAGTTCAGCGGGCGCCATCGTTGTGCGCACCAACGATCCGGAAGTTTCGCTCGTCCTTGTCCCCTATCCCCATCGAGCTCACACGGCATGGCAGGTAATCCGCGAGGATCAGCCGCTACCTTCACCGGCATGGCTGAGCCCCGGCGAGGCGGACGCATTGTTGACTAAGGCAACGGATGAATCCGCCGATCTCATTACGGCCACCGGCTACCAGTCCACCACGCTGACTAATCCCCGGCTCACGGTGGGGACCCTGAGCGATTTTTATGACACACCCGGCCTGCCACCGGCCACCCCGCCCCGGGCTGCGAAACTCTTTGCTCGCGCGGACCGCGTTGCCGCGATCATCGAAACCGTCACGGATAGGATCAACGATCACAGCCTCGACCCGCAGCTCCTCCGCCTATGGCGCCATATCCGGCAGGCGCGGATGACGGGAGTGGCTTATTCGGCAGCGGAATTCGCTCGCTGAAGCAGGCTCGCACGCGGCCCCTTTAGTGGGCGCGGATATCGCAGCAGCCTGCAGCGCAGGGCGCGCCGTTGGTGGTGCACCCTTGTACGGTGACATTCCCGCTGGTCTCCCACGGCTTCCCCTGTTCGAGTTCTTCCACCAGATCCACCACCATGCCCGCAAACCGCTGGGAGGGGCCAGCGGTGCGGGCGCGCTCGACCTGTACTCCCATCTCATCGGCTGCGGCTTGCAGTTCGGAATCCAAGTCCCAGATGACCTCCATGTGATCGGAGATGAAACCGATGGGGCACACCACTACGGCGCCTACCCCGTCGCGGTCATGGATTTCGGTGGTGTGGTCAACGATATCCGGTTCCAGCCACGGCGTCTTCGGGTTACCGGAGCGCGATTGCCACACCAAGTCGTAATCAGAAATTCCGGCGCGCTCGGCCACCAGACGGGAGGCTTCGGCTACTTGCCGGGAGTAAAGGTTTTTGTCCCCGTCTGCACCGCCGACATTATCGTGTGCATTCGGCACCGAGTGGGCTGTAAACAGCATGCGCGCGCTCTCCATTTTCTCGGCGGGGATACGGCGCCAGGCCTCGGCGACGGCATCGGCCATCTCCGCGATAAACTTGGGGTGATCATAAAATTGTCGAATCTTGGTGAATTCGATTTCTGGCAGAGCCTTATCTGCAAGGTGTTGCCGCATTGCAGCGATGTCTTCATCGTATTGCCGGCACGCCGAGTAGCCTCCCCAAGCGGAGGTGGCGAAGACGGCCACCGTGCGGATCCCCTCTTCCGCCATTTTCTCTGCGGTAGCTGTGGCAAAGGGGTGCCAGTTCCGATTGCCAAAATAAACCGGTAGATTATGTCCGCGTTTTTTCAACTCACCTTCGACGTTACTGATAATCTCCCGGTTCAGGCCGTTGATCGGGCTTACCCCGTCAAAGTGGTAATAATGCTCGCCCACTACTTCTAAGCGCTCGCGCGGAATTCCGCGGCCCCGCGTAACGTTCTCTAAAAACGGAACGACCTCCTCGTTTCCTTCCGGGCCACCGAAAGAAAGAACGAGCAGGGCGTCGAAATTTTGGGCAGGATGCTGTGCGTCAGTCATGCCCTAAATAGTAGCAACCACAAGGCTAAGAATTAGAGAAGACGCACGACATCCGGGGTCGCACCAGCCCAGCGCACGGGGGAGACCTGTACGTTCTGGCCAGACTGCGGGGCTTCAATCATTTGGTCATTGCCCAAGTAGATCGCAACATGCTGACTACCGCCGGCGCCGTAGAAGATGAGGTCGCCGCGCTGCAAGTTGTCGCGCGAAACCTTGTTGCCCATTTGGTACTGCGCACCGGTGTAGTGCGGAAGGTCCAGGCCTGCTGCGGCGAACGCGTACTTAGTTAATCCGGAGCAATCAAAACCGCTTTGGCCATAGTCACCAAAGCTATCGGCAACGCCGCCGTCCCGGAGGCCACCAGTTGGGCCATTGTTGTCGCCGCCGCCCCACACGTATGGGGTTCCGATGACAGATTCTGCGCGAGCAATTACCGCCTCAATCTGGCTGCTATTGCCCGGAGCAGAGTTGGATGGCGCTCCTGACCCCTGACCGGTAGCGGAAGGATCGGTGCTTGCCGATGGCGCCGTATTCGGGCTGCCAATCCCCAACAGGTCTGAAGAGCCCTCCAACAGCCCCCGTACATCATCTTCGTCGACCGCTGCGGCGAGCTCGCCTGCAATGTCCACTACGTCCGATGCCGATGAACCAGTGCCGTAGTCGACCGTGTTAAAGGACGGCGTGGCTCCCTGATTAAGTGCGGTGCCGAACTCCACCTTCGGGGCAGCCGCGTCCTTCTGCCCCTCGACGACGGCGTCATCATTTGTCGCCTCAGGGAGTGTAGCTTCATCCGGAATAATCTCGTCGGTAAAGTTTTGAGCCTTGTCTTTATTCAAGTCTTGGGGCTTGACGGGATCATCGGCAAGCGTATCCGCCCCTACCTTAAAGTCAAGGTTTTTATCTTGATTTTGCACATTTGGAAGGTCACCCTGCTGGGACACTTCCGCCGTCTCCTGCTGGTGGGCAAAAGAGGCCTCAGCGAAGTTGCGGGTGGCGCTCATCTGAGCCTCTCGTTGGGCCAAATTGCGGCGATGTTCGACCATTGCCGATTCGGCCGCGCGCTTATCGGCATAAGCTTGGTCAAGCTCTGTTGCATCGTCCGCAACCTCAGGGTCGGCCGAAAGCTGGGAGATGCGCTCCGTCGCGGCCGCCGCTTGCTCCTCCGCCTGGTCGAGCAGCTGCCGCAGATGATCTACTTCCCGCTGCTGAGCATCAGCGTTGGTTACAGCACGGGCGATCGAGTCATCGGCATCGGCGCTCGGACCATCTGCAACCGTACCGACTTGGGTAGGATCGGGGTGCTCATCTGCTCCCGCGGGAGCGATGGACGTCAGGGGCGATAGCGCTGCGGCACCTACGACTGCAGCGATAGTTGCGCGAACATGTCGGATGCGCGGTAGACGAATGGTGGCCACTGGAATTCTCCTTGTTTGGACCACCTTCCAATTAAGAAAGGGACTCACTGCTCCGCACTTAGGCACAGGAATGCCCGAGACACTTAAAGCTTGCGCATTTCCGCACAGCAGCAAGCTCAGAGTCTTCATTGCGATATTCGGAATCCGATAGCTACACACCCAAAAGCTTATGGGTATGGGTTATCGCCCTGGCAGCCCGCGGCCCCAGGATGTATACGGCACATGAGCCCGAAAATTGAAGAGACTTCACCTAGGGTTTGCGCACATCTATGAAAGCTCTATGTGCTGAAGCTTAACTCAGTAACTCCACGACTCAATGCCCATCAATCGCTACTATTTCCCCATACCAGCGACATATATGGTGCAATTTCTCCACGTGTACTACGCGGTTTACTGTGAGTGTGAGCACTCTAGCGCTGCAGGGAGCATCTTCTTCTCCCATCGCGTTGCCAATTTAAGATTGGCACATCTTCATAAAGCTTCACTTGTGGTGCGCGGTTCTTACGGGTAACTGGTTGAATCCAGTCCCCTTGCACGCTGCGCTTGGCACAGTGAGAACTGCCCTATGATCCTTGGCGCAACTCGCCGCGGCGCAGTGGAGGTACAGCTTCACGATGGGACCGTAGATCCCGGTTGCCTGAAATCATCCCTGCGAGGGCAAGCGGCCACAAACCATGAACAGGCCACACAATGCTGGCCCTAGTGTGATTCCGGTTCCCTCATTCTCTCATTCTGCACGTACCCGACTGCGCTCCTCGGCGAACCTTGTGCCTGGATCCCCGCTTCACTGGGAATCCAATATTGAAGGGCTCGACCAAGAACCACATCCGCATACCCACACGATGGAGCTCTAGCGAACTCGTCTCACCACTTTTAAGGAAGGTGGGTTGATGTTTATTTTTCGAACATTGACATCGCTCAAGTGAAAAGTTTTTCTACTCTCCCGTTCGAGAGATTCCTCGTGGTTCATTGACTCCCAAGTACCGCCAATTCCTCGATTCCCGCGAGGCGTGCTTCCCCACATACCCGTGTGAATCTTCAATTGACCGTCAAGGCTAAGCCCATGAACTCAAGAAGATATTCATGTCCCTTGAGTCGACACTCGAACCATACGTCACGACACGCCCTTTTCGCACACATTCCACTTAATTATGGGGAGTCAAGTTAAACCACATGACACAACAGGCGTACCTAACCTGCAATAATTTTGTTACCATCCCGTTATTGTGATGTTCATCACTTTGGTTTTTATATTTTCAAGGTCCTTGCGCCCTGAATCGCAACCAAACCGGGGCCGTTTCACTGCCACGGAACCACTCCCCCGGCGCAAGTCAACCACTAAGCCTTTACTTTGGCCCCTCCCCCACTTCCCTGACACTTTTAGGCAATGAGAGTTTTCTTCATTCGCAGCGACCCGGAGTCACCCAAAGGGCACCCGTAAAGGGCCGATGGATCACGCCAATGCCTGAACATCATTTTCCATAAATCTCAGGGCGGGCACCGCGAGTTCCTTCAGTGCGATGCCCCACGACGCTCATGCGGCCGCAAAATTTAGCCCGCTTCAACGGATGGTTTTTGGGGCGCTCCGAGCACTAAAAGAGAAAATTTTCTTCTACTTTTTCGAACAAACATAGCTAGAAGTTGGATACGCTTGGACTCCTTGACACATCCGCTTTCCCCGGATCGCGGCCTCCTGAATGGCCGCTACTTATCCCCGAATTTCGCGATAACGGGAGGCGCGCCAATAACTCAAGCCGCCGAAAAGTAAGGCGAGTATGGCGACGACGGCGACGATCGCGAGCATCGGAAAGTTGCTTTGCTCAAGCCCCGCATAGTACTGCTGCACAAGATCGACTTGGTTAAGTCCCGGCTTCAATTGCGCTTGGGTGGATTCAATATCCGCACGGCTATAGTTCTCGCTAACCGAAGAGACATGGCGCGGGGTCTGCACGATAACGGTGTGCAGATCGGTAGCATCATGGAGCTCTTGTGCAATGTCCCGCGCGTCAGCGGACTTGGAGACAAAGACATCGACCACGGCGAGCCCGTCGCCTTCACGCAGTTGCTCGGCGACGTGTGCATTCAGCTGAGTATCCGATTCCAGGGAGGGTGCGGAATAAGCTACGCCATCCTGCTTGAGCTGCTGAGCCAGCTGCGGGACGTCCACTTCACCCGGAACCATTCAACCCTCTTCCCTCTTCTTCTCTACTACGGAGGCTCGTGCACCCGAAATCGGGGGTCATGCACTGCGCTTATCCCGTAGTCCTTCTGCATTAAAGATAATGGTTACCGCCGCCGCCCACACAGTAAACGCGCCGAGTGCGACCAAAAGCTTTAAACAGAACGCTTGTCCCGTTACAATTGAAGCAACGGAAGGTTTTTACCTCTACAATAAATAGGTGAACCATCGCGTTCTTTGCCGCCTTTGGCACTGCGGGCCCCATGGCTTCGTCTCGACCACTATGTGGTCGCGCACCTTTTGCTTATCCCGCAACCCCAGTAGGCGGCGAGTACAAAACAGAACAGACTGTTTATCAACAAGGAATGGAGCTCCCTGTGACTGAAAGCTTGAACTCCTTCGACGCCAAGAAGACCCTTGATGCCAACGGTAAGTCTTACGACTACTTTGACATCAACACGGTTCCTGGCATGGAGAAGTTGCCGTACTCCCTCAAGGTGCTGGCAGAAAACCTGCTGCGCAATGAGGACGGCAAGAATGTAAACGAGGACCACATCAAGGCCCTCGCCAATTGGGATCCAAAGTCCGAGCCGGATACTGAAATCCAGTTCACCCCAGCCCGCGTCCTCATGCAGGACTTCACCGGTGTTCCCTGTGTCGTCGACCTCGCAACCATGCGTGAGGCCGTTTCCGCTCTTGGCGGTACGCCAGACCAGGTTAACCCGCTGAACCCGGCCGAGATGGTTATTGACCACTCCGTCATCGTCGAGGCTTTTGGTTCCACCGACGCTCTTGAGAAGAACGTTGAAATCGAGTACCAGCGCAACGAAGAGCGCTACCAGTTCCTGCGTTGGGGTGCTGAGAACTTCTCCAACTTCCGCGTTGTTCCTCCGGGAACCGGTATTGTCCACCAGGTCAACATCGAGTACCTGTCCCGCGTTGTCTTTGACAACGAGGGCCTTGCGTACCCGGACACCTGTATCGGTACCGACTCCCACACCACCATGGAAAACGGCCTGGGCATCCTGGGCTGGGGTGTTGGCGGCATCGAGGCAGAGGCTGCCATGCTCGGCCAGCCGGTATCGATGCTCATCCCGAAGGTAGTGGGCTTCAAGCTCACCGGCGAAATCCCGACCGGCGTTACCGCAACTGACGTCGTCTTGACCATTACGGAGATGCTGCGTGAGCACGGCGTTGTCCAGAAGTTCGTAGAGTTCTACGGCAACGGCGTTAAGTCCGTCCCGCTGGCTAACCGCGCCACCATCGGCAATATGTCGCCAGAGTTCGGTTCCACCGCGGCCATCTTCCCCATCGACGAAGAAACCACCAAGTACCTCGAGCTCACCGGTCGTCCGCAAGAGCAGATCGACCGCGTGGAGCAGTACGCCAAGGCCCAGGGCATGTGGCTGGCAGAGGACACCCCGGAGCCGGAGTACTCCGAGTACATCGAACTCGATCTGTCCACCGTTGAGCCATCCATCGCCGGCCCGAAGCGCCCGCAGGACCGCATCCTCCTTTCGGAGGCCAAGGAACAGTTCCGTAAGGATCTGTCCAACTACACCACCGACGAGGTATGCGTGGATGACTCCTCCGTTGAGGCTAAGCGCATGTCCGCTGAGGGCGGCGCGCCTGGCGATGAGGACGTCACCGGTGGCTTGAACAAGTCGCGCGAGGGCCACGGCGAGTCCGCCGCCGTTGGCGCTAAGGGACGTCACTCCAACCCGATCACCGTTGAACCTGATAACGGTGGCGAGTACACCCTTGACCACGGCATGGTGGCAATTGCCTCCATCACCTCTTGCACCAACACCTCCAACCCATCCGTCATGGTGGGTGCAGGTTTGATTGCACGTAAGGCCGCCGAAAAGGGCCTGCGCTCCAAGCCATGGGTTAAGACCATTTGTGCACCTGGTTCCCAGGTTGTCGATGGCTACTTCCAGCGCGCAGACCTCTGGAAGGACCTCGAGGCCATGGGCTTCTACCTGTCCGGCTTCGGCTGCACCACCTGTATTGGTAACTCCGGCCCACTGCCAGAGGAAGTCTCTGCAGCCATCAACGAGAACGACTTGGCAGCTACCGCAGTTCTGTCCGGTAACCGCAACTTCGAGGGCCGTATCTCCCCGGACGTCAAGATGAATTACTTGGCATCCCCAATCATGGTCATCGCCTACGCTATTGCCGGCACCATGGACTTCGACTTCGACAACCAGCCGCTGGGTCAGGACGAAGACGGCAACGATGTCTTCTTGAAGGACATCTGGCCTACCCCGCAGGAGATCGAGGACACCATCCAGTCCGCTATCTCCCGCGAGATGTACGAGGCTGACTACGCCGACGTCTTCAAGGGTGACGACGCATGGCGCAACCTGGATGTCCCAGAGGGCGAGACCTTCGAGTGGGATGAGGACTCCACCTACATCCGCAAGGCTCCGTACTTCGAGGGCATGCCGACCGAGCCGGACCCAGTTGAGGACATCAAGGGCGCTCGCGTTCTTGCGAAGTTGGGCGATTCCGTCACCACCGACCACATCTCCCCTGCTTCTGCCATCAAGCCGGGCACCCCGGCCGCGCAGTACCTGGATGAGAACGGCGTTTCCCGCTCTGACTACAACTCCTTGGGTTCCCGCCGCGGTAACCACGAGGTCATGATGCGCGGTACCTTCGCCAACATCCGCTTGGCCAACCAGCTGGTGGATGAGACCGGTGGTTACACCCGCGACTTCACCCAAGAGGGCGCACCGCAGGCATACATCTACGATGCATGCGAGAACTACAAGGAAGCCGGCATCCCACTGGTCGTTATTGCTGGTAAGGAATACGGCACCGGTTCTTCCCGTGACTGGGCTGCAAAGGGCACCAACCTTCTGGGCGTAAAGGCAGTCATCACCGAGTCCTTCGAGCGCATCCACCGCTCGAACCTCATCGGTATGGGCGTTATCCCACTGCAGTTCCCTGACGGCGAGTCCCACGAGTCCCTGGGGCTGGACGGTACGGAGACCTTCGACATCGAAGGCATCACCGAGTTCAACGACGGTTCCATCCCGAAGACCGTTCACGTCACCGCTACCAAGCAGGACTCTGATGACACCGTCGAGTTCGACGCTAACGTACGTATCGACACCCCGGGTGAGGCAGAGTACTTCCGCCACGGCGGTATCCTGCAGTACGTGCTGCGCCAGATGGTGAAGAACTAAGCCACTTAATGCGACGGAAAAGTACTAAGCTTTTTGGGCTTAGTGCTCGTCGCTGAGCTTGAAGACGCGGGGTCGCACCGCTCTCTCCCGTAGAGGGCTCTGCGGCCCCGCGTTTCTTTATTGTCGTACTATGTTCGTTTCAGAACATACTTAACTTGAAGTATTAATTATTCCTAAAAGGAGACGACCTCACTATGCCAATCGTGAGTGAATCTGAGTTAAATCGGCGGCGGCACGAAATTCTCGTTGGGGCGCGACGTTGCTTTGCCGAGCATGGCTATGAGGGTGCGACGGTTCGCCTCTTAGAACAAGCCACCGGGAAATCACGTGGCGCCATTTTTCACCACTTTGGGGACAAGGAATCTCTATTTCTTTCCTTAGCCCGCGAAGATGCCGCGCGCCAGGCGGAAGTAGTGGCTAATAATGGCCTCGTCGAAGTCATGCGTGAAATGTTGCGTCACCCAGAACGCCACGATTGGCTTGCCACGCGTCTAGAGATCACTTCTCTATTGCGCACGGACCCATCATTTGCTGCGCGCTGGAAAGAGCACCAGTCCATTCGTGACGAGGCTATCCGCGCCCGCCTCGCCTCCAACGCAGAGCAAGGCCGCCTGCGAGACGACGTCGATATAGATACCCTGGTGTGCTATTTGGAAACCTTCATGGATGGGTTTATTAATAGGCTCGCCTTGGGAGATACGGATGGCCTGGAGCGCGTCCTCGATCTGGTAGAGCAATCAATCCGGAGTTCTAGTTCGCCTCAGCGCTAACCGCGCATCAGCCTTCGTCTTTCTGATTTCTTAGCAGGAGGCGAAGGCAGCGGCTCAACGCCGCCACGCTTAGTTGGTGTCTTCTTGGATGCCGTCAGTGCTGGACAGTTCCACTTCTTGGATACTGACATACTGCGCGATCTCTTCGACGAACCCTGGATCGTGGCACGTAAGGATTATTGCCGTTCCTGATTCCAGCGTCCTATGAATCAGTTGATGCATCAGCGCTCGATCCGTTAGCGAAAGCAAGCTATCCGGCTCATCCATGAGCACGATGGCGTGGCCCATCCCCACCACATGTGCCGTTTGGGCCAGCCTGAGCCGGGAAGCGGGCAGATCCAATGGGTGCTCATCGGCATCAAGTTCCAGCAGCTCCCGTAACACGGTATCGGGAACAAAATCCCCCAAAGTGGAATATATTACCTGGTCATAAGGAGATTGGAGGACCAATCCCCGGGGCTCAGCTGGGCGCTGTGCCCCATCAAGGCCTGCGGCGGAGCGAAGAAGCGATGTCTTTCCAGTGCCGTTTGCCCCGCGCAACCAGGTCACACCGCCGCTGCGGATGGGAATGGTCACTGGCCCGACGCTAAAGGTAGTGCCGGAAGGCTTCGCCGACTGCCACCACCGCTTCTTTTCTTGTCCGCGGCGCGCCGTAAGCGGGCCGAGATTTTCCCTCGGTCCATATGACGAAATCGCCTCCAAGCTAAGTGGGACTGGTTGTGGGATCTCTCCTACGACGTGACCGCCCAATTCGGGCCAATGCATCGATGACACAGCAAGAACGCAGGTATTGCGCAGCGAATGCAATAGCTTCACCATCATCGCCAGCGATGTGGGGTCAAGACCCGCGCTCGGCTCGCAAATAATAAGGACCTCGGGTTCGCGAATCGCCACACACGCAGCTGCGAGCCTCCGGGTCTGACCACCAGAGAGCTGGGTGGGGTTCTTCTCCGCGTAATCGCTCAGGCCCACAGCCGCGAGCATTTCCTCTCCCCGCACCTGCATGCGCGCTGGGTCCTCACCTTGGTTTTCTAGGCCTAGGACTACTTCTTCGATACAGGTATCGCGCAAATAGCTCATCTGGGCGGACGAGTCTGTACCGATGATGGCGGACGTCGAGAATTTTTCTCCTAGCTTTTGCGCTACGTTTTCCGCGATCGCATCCGAAGGAACAAGTACTTGAACGACGGTTCCTTTACTCGGCTGAATATCGTCTATATCCATACAAAGACCATGACTCCTATGGTTCCTAAGGGAACGATGCAGCGCAGCACGCGGGACACGGCAGAATCCGGTACCGGCCGCAAAAGGGTCCTAGTTCCCTCTTCATCAAAGCCCGCGGCGGCTAGGGCGTGGCCGCGCTCGGTGCCTTGAATCAATAGGCGCGAAATCACCGGGATGACCACCCGAGAAATAGTATTGCGCCACGTCACTTTGATTCCGGCCAGCTGGTTAGCATCGCGGACGGTCCGCCATGCCTGCGCGCCTTGAGGCAAAGATTGCAGTGAAGCACCAACGATGTAGGCAATTTTGTGCCCCGCGCGCGAGACTTGTAGCCATTTCGCAATATCGGAAATTCGCAGCACGGACATCGCCACGATGAAGCACACCATTAACGCGAAAAAGCGCAGGGCTAGTGTGGCTGCAATGAGCAGGCCATCGCTTGTGACTAGCGGAATCAGTTGGTTATCACCATAGGGGGCGTGGATCACTAACATCGATAGGACCACTGGGACACAGAGCGCCCCGGATGCCAAGACGATCGCGATGGATCTCGTGGCCCACACGCCATAGGCAAGCATCGCACTTGCCACGAGCGCGGAGACTAGTGGGCTATTGAGCCCAAGGATAAGTATCCAGCCGCACGCAGCAATGGTGAGGACCGTCGACGGGTGAAGGCGATACATTAGCGAGGCTGCAAGGATTCCCGGGTTCGCTTGGGCAAGGATTTCACGGCAGCCCACACGATGAGGAATACAACGACCTTATCCAGTGGGTCAGAGATGAGGGACTGCATGGTGACGGATGCAATCAAAGAGTTGCCCAGTTCGCGGAAGAGGGACGTGAGCGCGCCGGTACCGACACCAGCCGTACCGCCGTAGACGAAGGCGGCTACGGGTGCGGCGAGCATGCCGCAGATGATGCCGATAATCGCGCCGCTGACGATGACCTTCCAGATCTTGGTGAACGCGCCCTTTTGAATGGCCCAGCCAGAAAGGAATCCGGTCGCAGCGGAAACGGCAGCGAATGGGAGCGCCATCGGGTTGAGCAATCCCCAGACCACCGATGACAACGTACCGGTAGCGAGCCCGGCGATGGGGCCCGCGAGAGCCGCTACCAAGATGGTTCCTACGGAGTCGATATACAGCGGAATGCCGCTCGATCCGATGATTTGGCCCACTACGATATTAAGAACCAAGGCGATGGGAATAATGGCGATGGTACGAGCCGGGAGGGACGGCACGGTGCCGGCAAGCAAAAGAGCCGCACCAATGAGGTAGCCGGCCAAGGTGATCAAGGCTTCGGCGGAGCCCGCTACGGACTCCCAATCGGTCGGGCGAAAAAGCACCAAGTAGATCCACGTGGCGACGACTAGCGCGGCGCCCGCGATGACCATCCCCCGGCGAGCAGGGGTAAGAGAAAGCTGAGGCATAGAGGTATTCCTAATCCATCAATGTGTAAAGGAGAATGGGGGCACACTGCTCTTTTGGTCCCAGCCTATGTCACCTCAGCGTAGGAAAATGTGGCGTATGCGCTGCGGATTAGGGTAAAAGATTTATTCGCCTTGAGCAACACGCGCGCCCAAGCTGCGCAGCGCCCTGTCGAATTCGCGGTGGGAGGCTGGAATGTCTGCGCTGGTCACCAGCGAGGCATTAGCCGGCCGATCCCAGTGATTGCGGAGGTCTGCGACGCTGGTCCCGCGCATCAGCGCAGAGTCCGCTTCCACGTCAATAGTCGTTTCTACCGCCTCGAACGATACCTTCTTTAGGGCGATGATGCAGGTCAGAAGGTCATGGATCTGGGCTTGGTAGCCTTCTTCTTGCGCTTGATGGAACTCGAAGTAGAACCGCAGTATCTCCGGCAGTTTATCAGCCATTGGGTGGGTGCCGAGCAGCCCCACAATTTCTGCTAACCGTTCTGGGGTGATGAGAAATTGCTCGGTAACCTCGAGCGAGCAGAGAGTACTGGGTGGTGCCGCTGAGGTTCGAAAATGGTGAGCTGCTGCGTGCGGATCTACCCAGAAATTCCATTCCGCGGTCGGCGTCGTATTGCCGCGGTAATTAACGGCACCGCCCATGATGATAATCGAGCCGCACCGCGCAACGGCATCGCCATGCGCCCGCTCGAAGTCCGCCAAATTAGTTACCGGGCCAGTAATGATGAGGTACAGACCTGGGTTGCGGGCAATCGCGGTCGACCACAACTCCTGCCAGTGAATATCGCCGAAATCGTGGTCGGGCGCGGAAAGATAGCCCAAGCCGGACTTCCCGTGGGTTTCAGGTGTCGTGATCAGCTCGACCTCGAGTGGAGCCGGCCGCCCTGGGGCGACGGGGACTTCCGGCAATCCACAGAGATCTAAAATCCACCGTGCATTGGCGGCAGTCTGCTGGACCTCGACGTTTCCAGCAGTCGTGCTCACGCCCACCAATTCGATCTCGCCTGCGTGATGCAGCCCCGCCAAATACATTAGGGCGAGGCAGTCATCAATCCCTGGATCGCAGTCGAGCAATACGGTTGGGCGCGAGAGACTCATAGATGGCTGACTATTACTTAATGGAGCTTACTGGCTTGTCGCCGTCGACGAATACGACTGGAGACGTTGGAAGCTCTTCGCGGCCCAGTACCTCTACGATGACGTCTGCCACCAAGTCACGAGACGAGGTCTGGCCCTCCTGTAGCATCTTGTCCTCAGCGAATTCCAGCCCCTGCGCAGGCTCTTCCGTCAGGCCAGCGGGCTTCAGGATGATGTGCGGAATGGAGCTGTCTGCCAAGCGGTTGTCTACTTCCTTCTTGGACTCCACGTAGGCGTACCACTTCTCATCGGCTGGGTCCGTCGTCGCGACCTGGGAGCCGACATAAGAAATCATGACGAATTGCGGGACATCCTTGCCCAGCTTTTCTAGGGCCTCGATGGCGGCCAAGGCACCGTCGCGGTCAACCGCCCACGTCAGCTCGGCACCGCCACGGCCACCGTTTCCGGCACCCCACACAACCGCGTCATAATCTGCGAAAAGCTCCGCCCACTGATCAACGGACTGCTCAGTAATATCTGCAATAACCGGCGTAGCGTTGGCCTGCTCGATATCGGCCTTCTGTTCTGGGTTACGGATAAGCGAGTGAACCTCATGGCCGGCAGCCGCTAATTTTGGAGCCGCCAGCAGTCCTACCTTGCCGTGTCCGCCAATGTACAAAATCTTTTTCTTAGTATCAGTCATAGCGCCCCATCGTAACAGCGCATTTTTTTATGCTGCAGCGACACTTCCGCAGCGAAGTCACTACATGCCGCTACCGTGGTGTAAGCATTGCCCACCGAACCAGATAGAATACTGACTATGTATGCCATTATGACCGTTACAGGTGCCGATAGCACCGGAATCATCGCAGCAGTAACCACGACCCTTGCTGATCTCAGCATCAACGTCGTTGACGTATCGCAAACCCTGATGGGTGACTACTTCACCATGATCCTCCGCGTCGAATTCGACGCGGATGCCGTGTCCATCCAGACCATTAAGGAGCGGATGCGCCCGGTGGCGGAGGAAAAGCAGCAATCCATCCGCATTCAGTCCGAAGACCTCTTTACCGCCATGAACGAGATTTAACATGAGCACGCGTTTTAATACCACCAATATCTTGGACACCATCGAGATGATCGAAAATTATCGTCTCGATATCCGCACCGTAACGATGGGCATTTCCCTGCTGGGATGCACGCGCTCGACCATGGAGGCAACCTGCCACGCCATCTATGACCGCGTAACGCAGCAAGCGGGCCGTTTGGTTGAGGTATGCGAGGGCATCGAAGGTGAGCTCGGCATCCCGATCGTCAACAAGCGCATCTCCGTCACCCCCATTTCCCTCGTTGTCGCAGGCTTGGACGGCAACCCCGTCGATGCCGCACGGGCGCTGGACAAGGCCGCCAAGGAAGTAGGCGTTAACTTCGTCGGCGGCTACTCCGCGCTGGTGGAAAAGGGTGCGACGAGCGCAGAACAAAAACTCATTGCCTCGATCCCAGAAGCCTTGGCTGATACGGACGTGGTGTGTTCCTCGGTCAATATCGCCAGCTCTCGCGCCGGCATCAATATGGATGCAACGAAGCAGATGGGCGAGGTCATCAAGGAAGCCGCAAAGCTCACCAAAGATAATTCCGCAATCGCCTGCGCCAAGCTCGTCGTCTTTGCCAATTCCGTGGGCGATAATCCGTTTATGGCCGGTGCTTTCCACGGCATCGAGGAGCCTGACTGCGTTGTTTCCGTCGGTGTCTCGGGCCCCGGCGTGGTGGACCGCGCTCTCGGCTCTTTGGAAGGTGCAACCCTGGATCAGGTTGCAGAGGAAGTGAAAAAGGCCGCCTTCAAGATCACCCGTGCCGGCCAACTCGTGGGCAATATGGCTTCCGAGCGCCTCGGCGTTCCCTTCGGCATCATTGACCTCTCTTTGGCTCCCACGGCGGAACTTGGAGATTCCGTGGCGCACATCCTCGAGCACATGGGCCTGGATCAGGTGGGCACGCACGGCACGACGGCGGCTCTGGCGCTGCTTAACGATGCCGTGAAGAAAGGCGGCATGATGGCATGCTCCCGCGTGGGCGGCTTGTCCGGTTCATTCATCCCCGTCTCTGAGGACAGGGGCATGATCGATGCCGTAAAGTCCGGTTCCATTTCCATGGACAAGCTGGAAGCCATGACCGCGATCTGCTCAGTCGGCTTTGACATGATTGCACTCCCCGGCGATACCTCGGCGGCCACGATTTCCGGCATGATTGCAGATGAAGCCGCAATCGGCGTGATGAATCATAAGACCACGGCCGTGCGCGTCATTCCGGTACCTGGCGCCAAGGTGGGCGACGAGGTCAGCTTCGGTGGTCTTTTGGGCTATGCCCCTATCATCCCGGTTAATACGGTGGGCAACTCGCAGTTCATTAACCGCGGCGGCTTTATCCCCGCACCTGTGCACGGTTTCCGTAACTAGGTGTGGAGTACCCCACACCTAGGGCAAGCGTGCCCAGGGAAAGTGCGCCAAGGCTCCGCTAGGACTCGGAGTCTTCATTCTCCTCGCCCGGTTTCTCGGATTCTTCCCACCGGGCGAGGTTCGCTTTAAAGTGCTGAAAGGAATCCTCTAGCTGGTGCAGCTCCACCTCGCCGCCGACTTGGCGGCCCGCATCGGAGTAGATAGCCTCCGCGGCTTCATCTAGAACGTTGCGGCGCTCCACGGTGCGCAGCAGTGCCACCACCTTGGCCAGGTTATTGAGCAGGCTGAGATAGATTTCAGCATTATCGGCCGCATCGCGGCGGATTTGGGTGAACATCGCCTCAATAATCTGCTCGTAGCTAAAGGTTTGATAATCCAGGCGGAACTCGCCATCGATATGCATAATCCCCTGCGGCAGGCGCTTGTCCCCTATGACCACCAAGATTTGTGTGAAGCGGTCAATGATGTCGATGACTGTATAGGGGTCATTGACTCCGGTGCTTAAAGCACGGGCGGCGATTTCCGCGAGGTGCCGGGCTGTGAACCGCGGGTCGTGCGCGGAGGCATCCTCGCGGTGCTGCGTGACCACGATGTGCTTTTCAATGTTTTCCGGCATGTGCGGCACGCCGTGGGCAATGACTTCGCCTTCTAACACGAGATCGCCGGGGGCTACGCCCAGGTGAACCGCACAATCTTCTTCGGCGGCTGCTTGGGCAATGGACTTGTAGTCCACGAATTTTAGGTAGCCCGTTTGGGAGCTGCGGGTTGCGTCGGCGGATTCGTAGAAATCCGAACCCGGGGCCTTTGATACTTTCTCTTCCTCACCGCGCTCGATAAGGCGCCGCATGTGCTCTTCCACATCCTGGGCCACCACGTGCACCACGTGAGACATGCTAATAGACTGCGCGATGTGGACGATGAAATAAATCAAAAAGACCACGCATATCAGCGCCAAGGCAATATCGACTGCGACGTTCAGCGAGGGGACGTGTTCTTGCTTGCCTTCACCACCAGCACGCACGGCACGTAGAGATAGCAGCGAATAGGTAAAGGTTGCCAGGTAGATCCCCAGTGTGGACTGGATGGAACGGTCCTTTAAAAACTCGTGCAATAGGCGCGGACCCATCACCGTCACCACGCCGGAAAGCGCGGTCAGCGTAATGAAAAACAGGGTGCCGGCCAGAGACAGCGTGGCGGTGGCCACGGCGGTGAGCAGGCCCTGGGCGCTTTCCGCGCTGCCGTCATAGAGTCGAGAGAGCGCCAGATCGAAGTTGCGGTCGATCGCCAGCATGCCTTCGGCCGCCACGACGGCCACTGCTACCGCTACAGCGGGAATGACCCAAAACTTATCCCGCCAGGCGGGCATCCTCTCGATTAGCGTCTTCATGTAGCTTAAGCCAGCTCGACGATTTCCATGTACTCATCGGACCACAGATCTTCATCGCCGTCCGGCATAATAATCACGCGCTCAGGGTCGAGTGCCTTTACCGCACCCGGATCGTGGGTTACCAAGACCACCGCGCCCGTGTACGTATTGAGTGCATCGAGCACCTGCTCGCGGGAGATGGGGTCGAGGTTGTTGGTCGGCTCATCGAGAAGCAGTACGTTCGCGCGGCTGGAGACCAAAGTGGCCAGCGACAAGCGGGTTTTCTCACCGCCAGACAGCGTTCCAGCAGGCTGCTGCAGTTTATCGCCAGAAAACATAAACGCACCCAGCAGCCCGCGCAGCTCTTGCTGGTCCGCATCGGGACACGCCTCGATGGTATTTTCCCAGACGCTCTTATCCGGGTGGATATTGTCGTGCTCTTGGGCAAAGTAACCAATGCGCAAACCGTGGCCACTGACGATGCCCCCTTCGCCGTCGGTGCGCTCCTCGCCCGCCAAAAGCTTGAGCAAGGTGGTCTTACCGGCACCGTTATATCCCAGGACAACGACCCTGGAGCCCTTATCGATGGCCAGGTCCACGCCCGCGAACACCTCCAGCGAGCCATACATCTTGGTCAAGCCCTTGGCATTCATGGGCGTCTTGCCGCACGGGGCGGGCTCGGGGAATTTAATATTGGCTACCTTATCCGCAACGCGCACCTCGTCGAGGTCATTCATCATGCGCTCGGCTCG
Source organism: Corynebacterium sp. KPL2850 (assembly GCF_040225855.1). Taxonomy (NCBI): domain Bacteria; kingdom Bacillati; phylum Actinomycetota; class Actinomycetes; order Mycobacteriales; family Corynebacteriaceae; genus Corynebacterium; species Corynebacterium sp. KPL2850. The sequence continues at coordinate 57,947 of NZ_JBEHFV010000002.1, read as the reverse complement.
GTTCAGCATCTGCTTAGCCGCTGCGGCCTTGGTGGCCTTCGCGCCCAATTTCGCGGCCTGCTTTTGCAGCGCGGAGGCCTTCTTTTCCGCATTCGCGCGCTCGCGGCGCCGCCGCGCCTCATCGGTGGCACGTGCGTCGAGATACTTCTTATAGCCCATGTTGTAGACGTCCGCCTCGCCGCGCACCGCATCAAGGAACCAGACCTTATTACAGACCGCCTCGAGCAGCTCCACGTCGTGGGAAATCATGACCAGTCCGCCCTCATGCTTGGACAGGAACTGGCGGAGCCAGACAATGGAGTCCGCATCCAGGTGGTTTGTCGGCTCATCGAGGAGCAACGTGGTTTGGGACTTACCCGAGCCCTCGCTGGCGGCAAAAAGGATCTGCGCCAGCTCCACGCGGCGGCGCTGGCCACCCGAGAGCGTCTTGAGCTGCTGGTCTAAAACGCGCTGCGGCAGCCCCAAGTTATCGCAGATTTGAGCGCACTCGGAGTCGGCCTCGTAACCGCCCAAGGAATCGAATTGTTCTTCCAGGCGGGAATATTTACGGATAGCTTTGTCACGGAACTTCTCATCCGTGGCCGTTTCCATCAGCTCTTGCTGCTTGGCCATCCGCCGCTTAATATCATCCAGCCCACGGGCAGAGAGCACGCGCTCGCGCGCGGTTTGCTCGATATTGCCTTCACGCGAATCCTGCGGAAGGTAGCCAATCGGACCCGAGCGAGAAACCGCGCCCCCATAAGGCTCGGTCTCACCGGCCAAGATGCGCATGGTCGTGGTCTTTCCCGCACCATTGCGGCCCACTAGTCCGATGCGGTCGCCGGGTTGGACGCGGAGGTGCTGTCCGGGGGCATCGAGAAGCGTGCGGGCGCCTACGCGTACCTCAAAATCATTGGTCACAATCACGACAAGCCAGTCTAGCAACCAAAGCACAAGGCACTAATTCACGCAGAAAAGCGGCGGTAGTACTACCGCCGCTTTCCCGCTATTCCGTGGTGATTAAACCGCGAAGCCCAGAGCTTGGAGCTGCTCGCGGCCTTCTTCGGAAATCATGTGTGGGCCCCAAGGCGGCATCCACACCCAGTTGATACGCACGCCATCGGCAAGCTTCTTGCCGGTAACGATGTCCTCAACCTGCTCCGCAATGACATCGGTCAAAGGGCAGGCCGGCGAGGTCAGCGTCATGTTAATCATGGCGAGCTCTTTGCCATCTTCTTCTTCCAGCCACAGGTCATAGACCAAGCCCAAGTCAACAACGTTGATGCCGAGCTCCGGGTCGATGACATCGCGCATGAACTCGGTGATGTCAAAGGCCCTCGACAGCTGTTCTTCCGTCTGCTCCGGCCGCTCACCGCCTGCGCTGAAGGACGAATTCTCGTTCTGGTAAGGATCTACGGGATCGGTCATTTACTTCTCCACTTCATTGAGCGCATCTGCGGTGGCGGCCTGAAAAGCCTTCCACCCTAGCAGCGCGCATTTAACTCGTGCCGGGTATTGAGAAACGCCTGCAAAGGCAACACCATCGCCGATGATGTCCTCATCGCCTTCGTCCTGGCCACGCGAGGTAACCATCTTTTCAAACTCGGCAAGCTTTTTATTGGCTTCCTCCAAGGGCAGGCCGACGATCTCTTCCGCCATGACGGACGTCGATGCTTGGGAGATGGAGCAGCCTTCGGCGTCGTAGGACACATCCTCAACGGTCTTGCCATCTGCGGAAAGGTTGACGCGCAACGTGAGCTCATCACCGCATGAGGGGTTCACGTGGTGGACCTCTGCCTGGAACGGCTCGCGCAACCCCGCGTGTTGCGGATTTTTATAGTGATCCAAGATCACGTCTTGGTACATCGAATCAAGATTCATTAGGCAACTCCAAAGAAATCGCGGGCGGCCTTAATGGCTTCTACCAGCTTATCTACTTCGGCTTCCGTGTTGTATAGGTAAAAGCTGGCGCGCGCGGTGGACTGTGCACCGCAGGCGCGGTGCAGCGGCCATGCGCAGTGGTGACCTACGCGGATGGATACGCCCTGGTCATCGAGCACCTGCCCCAAATCGTGCGGGTGAACGCCTTCCACGGTAAAGGAGATGGCCGCGCCACGGTTTTCAGCCGTTTCTGGGCCGATGATGCGCAGGCCAGGAATCTCACGAAGCTGCTCCAAGGCATAGGCGGTGAGCTTCTGCTCGTGGGCATGGATATTATCCATCCCCACCTCCTCGAGGAACTTCACCGCTGCACCGAGGCCGACGACCTGGCTGGTCATCTGCGTTCCGGCTTCAAACCGCGTTGGCGGTTCCGCGAAGGTGGTGCCTTCCATCTTCACTACCTCGATCATGGATCCACCCGTGAGGAATGGAGGAAGCTTGCGCAGCAACTCGTCCTTGCCGTAGAGCACGCCCACACCACTGGGGCCACACATCTTGTGGCCTGAGAATGCGGCGAAATCCACATCCAAGGCATGGAAATCTACCGGCATGTGCGGGACGGATTGGCAGGCATCGAGCACCACCATGGCATTCACCGCGCGGGCGCGGCGCACCATCTCCTCGACATCGGATACCGCTCCAGTCACATTGGACTGATGAGTAAACGCAACAACCTTGACGGACTCGTCGAGCTCAAGCGAATCCAAGTCGATGCGGCCATCGTCAGTCAACGAGTACCACTTCAAGGTGGCACCGGTGCGCTCACAGAGCTCTTGCCACGGCACGAGGTTAGCGTGATGCTCGAGCTCCGTGATGACGACGGTATCGCCCTCTCCTACATAGAGCTCGCCCGCGCGCTCATCAGAAAGCGTATAGGCAACCTCATTAAGCGCCTCGGTGGCGTTTTTCGCAAAGGCAATCTCATCGCGATCCGCGCCAACAAAGGCGGCAATGGCCTGCCGGGCCGACTCATAGGCGTTATCCGCCTCCTCAGCCAGCTGGTACGAGCCGCGGTGAACCGGGGCGTTGGTATGGAGAACGAACTCCTCCTCTGCCTTCCATACCGGCAGCGGGCGCTGGGAGGTAGCCCCCGAATCCAGGTACACCAGCGGCTTATCGCCGCGCACGGTGCGCTGCAGGATTGGGAACTGCTCCCTAATTGCGTTTACATCAAATCCAGACATAAAACTTCTTCGATTCATCGAGGATGAACCAGCACTGGGCTGGTCTTTACTGCAGGAACTGGTCGTAGCCGTCAGACTCAAGCTGGTCTGCCAACTCGGCCCCGCCGGTCTTAACAACCTGGCCGTTAGCGAATACGTGCACGAAATCAGGCTGGACGTAGTTCAGGATGCGCTTGTAGTGGGTAATCATCAAGATGCCGCCATTGGTGTCATCCTGGTAGCGGTTGATGCCATCAGAAACAATGCGCAGCGCGTCAACGTCCAAGCCGGAGTCGGTCTCATCCATGACCGCGAACTTGGGCTTTAAGATGTCCAGCTGCATGACCTCGTGGCGCTTCTTCTCGCCACCGGAAAAGCCCTCGTTGACGGAGCGGGAGATGAAGGACTTATCAATCTTCAGGTTCTCGCGAGCCTCAGTAAGTTCCTTATTCCACTCGCGCAGCTTGGGGGCCTCGCCGCGGATGGAAGTCACGGCGGAGCGCATGAACTGCGATACCTTCACGCCAGGGACCTCGGTGGGGTACTGCATGGCCAAAAACAGGCCGGCGCGAGCGCGCTCGTCAACGGGCATGTCGAGGAGATTTTCGCCATCGAGAAGCACCTCGCCCTCGGTGACCTCGTACTTCGGGTGACCGGCAATGGTGTAGGACAAGGTGGACTTGCCGGAGCCGTTCGGTCCCATGATGGCGTGGATCTCGCCGGAGTTGATGGTGAGGTTGACGCCCTTCAGGATTTCCTTGGGCTCGCCGTTTTCTTCATTCGGCAGAACCTGGGCGTGGAGATTCTTAATTTCCAGAGTAGACATAGTTTTTGTGGGTTTCCTTCTGTAAGTGCGTTAAGCGGAGATCTTTTCCAGTTCTTCGGAAATGCGGTTTTCCAGTTCCTCGGACAGGGATTGCACCGGAATGCGGTGGATGACCTCATTGAAGAAGCCACGAATGATGAGGCGACGAGCCTCTGCCTCCGGAATGCCGCGGGACATCAGGTAGAACAGCTCGATATCGTCAAAGCGTCCCACCGTTGCGGCGTGGCCGGCGCCGGTGATTTCACCGGTTTCGATTTCCAAGTTCGGGATGGCGTCAGCGCGCGCACCGTCCGTGAGGATGAGGTTATTATTCGTCTCATAGGTATCGGTGCCCTGTGCGTTGGAGCGGATAAGCACGTCTCCTACCCAGCAGGTACGAGCCTCGTTCTTCTTCTCGCCCTGCAAAGCGCCCTTGTACAGGACATTTGAGCGGCAATTCGGAACCGAATGATCTACGAGCATGCGGTTTTCGAAGTACTGACCAGAATCGGCGAAATACACGCCCAGCAATTCGGCGTCGCCGCCGGGAGCGGTGAAGTTCACGCGCGGGACGATGCGCACGACCTCGCCGCCGAAGATGGCGGAGTTATGGCGCAGCACGGCATCGCGTCCCACCTGTGCCACCTGGTTAGACAGGTGCACCGCGTCGTTTTCCCAGTCGACATCCACGATGACGGTCAGGTGCGCGCCATCGCCGAGGATGAACTCCACGTTATCCGCATGGGTGCCAGAGCCAACGTACTTCAGCACAACGGTGGCCTCCGCATGGTGGCCAACCTCAATGGAGGTGGCGCCGAACGAGGTCACGTCCTCGCCCTTGCCCGTATAGGTAATGGTGATGGGATCTTCCACCTGCACCTCGGGGTCAACGGTTACCACTTGACCTTCCGGCATGGAGGTCCATGCCTGGGCGGCCACGCGGTCAGAAGGCTTGCCTACGCGGCCAAGACGCTCATCGTCGCGGCTTACAGTCTCCGCAGAAACGCCGGGGTGCTCGCTTACCTTCACATCCTGGGCCACCGCTTGAGCAAATTCCCCGTTGTGCAGGCCCCGCAGCTTGCGGAGGGAAACAAAGCGCCACACCTCGTCGCGGCCGTGCGGTACCGGGAAATCCTCCACGTTAGTAGAGGTAAAGACGTCACCCTTGGTGATCTTATCCGGATTGAATTCGTTCGAAGCGACCATTTCTTTAGCCGACCGATCCTTCCATTTGCAGTTCGATGAGGCGGTTGAGCTCGAGGGCGTACTCCATCGGCAGCTCCTTAGCAATCGGCTCAACGAAGCCACGCACGATCATTGCCATTGCTTCTTCTTCCGCAATGCCGCGGGACATGAGGTAGAACAGCTGTTCTTCAGAAACCTGCGAAACGGTAGCCTCGTGGCCCAGCGTGACGTACTCGTTGCGGATGTCGTTATACGGGTATGTGTCCGAACGCGAGATATTGTCCACGAGCAAGGCGTCACATTCCACGTTGGACGTGGAGTGGTGCGCATTTTGGTTGACCTGCACCAGTCCGCGGTAGGCAGCGCGACCGCCGGCGCGGGCAACGGACTTGGAGACGATATTGGAGGAGGTGTAGGGCGCCATGTGCGTCATCTTCGCACCGGTGTCCTGGAACTGTCCCTCGCCAGCGAAGGCGACGGAAAGCACCTCACCCTTAGCGTGCGGACCGGTCATCCACACGGCCGGGTACTTCATGGTGACCTTGGAGCCGATATTGCCATCGACCCATTCCATGGTGCCGCCCTCTTCCACCTTGGTGCGCTTGGTCACCAGGTTGTAGACGTTGCTGGACCAGTTCTGAATCGTCGTATAGCGGCAGCGGCCGCCCTTCTTCACGATGATCTCCACCACCGCGGAGTGCAGGGAGTCCGACTTGTAGATGGGCGCGGTGCAGCCTTCCACGTAGTGAACGTAGGCATCCTCATCCACGATGATAAGGGTGCGCTCGAACTGGCCCATGTTCTCGGTATTAATACGGAAGTAGGCCTGCAGCGGGATATCAACGTGCACGCCCTTCGGAACGTAAATGAAGGAGCCGCCGGACCACACTGCAGAGTTAAGCGCGGAGAACTTATTGTCACCGGCAGGAATAACGGTGCCGAAGTGTTCCTTAAAAAGCTCTGGGTAATCGCGCAGCGCGGTATCGGTATCAACGAAGATAACGCCCTGGCTTTCCAAGTCTTCGCGAATCTGGTGGTAGACAACCTCAGACTCGTACTGTGCTGCCACGCCGGCAACTAGGCGCTGCTTTTCCGCCTCTGGGATGCCCAGCTTATCGTAGGTGGCCTTAATATCATCCGGGAGGTCGTCCCAGGTCTGCGCCTGTTCTTCGGTGGACTTGACGTAGTACTTGATCTGGTCAAAGTCGATGCCGGAGAGATCCGCGCCCCAAGAAGGAATAGGCTTCTTGTCAAAGATATTAAGAGCCTTGAGACGCTGGTTCAGCATCCACTCCGGCTCACCCTTCTTTGCGGAAATATCGCGGACAACGTCCTTGTTCAGGCCACGGGCGGCAGAAGCGCCGGCCGAGTCCGAGTCGTGCCAGCCGTACTCATACGCACCAATAGAATCGATGATCTCATCATCGGTCATCTTATTATCAGGTGCCGATTGTGCCTGGGTCATGACTCGCTCCTTTCAGTATTAGTTTTGACAGGTGTCAAGGGGATATTCGTGGTACAAATTCCGTGGCCATCTGCGATAGAAGCCAGAGGTTGTACGTGTTTGCCTAAGAGGGCGGAAAAGACTTCCTGCTCTGCCTCGCACAGTTCGGGATGCTCGGCCGCCACATGGGCTACCGGGCAGTGGTGTTGACAGATTTGCACGCCCTGTCCAGCACGGTCCACGGTTGCGGCGTAACCGTGCTTATCTAGGGTTTCAGCCAGTTTGCGCGCCACTTCCTCAACCGATTCTCCCGAGTCCACAAAGGGACGCGCATCGGCGATAATGCGCTCAAACCGAGCCTTAGCGAAGTTCTTTACAGCCTCTGAACCGCCCGCAGAGCGCAGCGCGGTCAACGCTTCAGAAGCTAATTCATCATAGGCGTGGCCAAATTGCGCACGCCCACGATCCGTCAGGCGGAAGTGTTTTGCCGGTCGCCCACGACCCGCTCCGGAATGCATCCGCGAACGAGAAACTGGACGGCGCTCGACAACTTCCGTTAGTTCTTCTTCCACCAGAATGTCTAAATGCCGGCGGATCCCGGCGGTCGAAAGACCAAGGCGCTCACCCAGGTAAGAGGCGGTTACAGGGCCGTCCTTAAGCAATAGCAGCAGTACCTGGCGGCGGGTATCACCATCCGTGGACCGTGATTCTTTCACCGCCACATGCGCCGCTGCCGCGCGCTGTGAGTTAGCCATGCCCTAAAACCTCCCTTCCTTAGGTCAGTTGCCTGCAGTCACCGCGCTCCGTCGCGCCGGAAATGCCGTCGCCACGCAAGCGCCATAACTGCGCTTTCATCATTAGACAACACTAGTGTTCCTTAATTCATTCCGGAATGCCACCATTGCAGTCACCGGGCGTGGCGGCGGGGGTAAATTTCCCACCCCACGGTCCTCGCGTAAGGTCTTAAGCCATGAAAGGGAAACTACGGGGAGTGCTCGAGAGCGTTAAGGCAGAATTGCCGCGCTTGGGCACCGCAGGTTCTCGTTCCGCGCAGCTGCACGCCGAAGGCACCGGCGCGCAAGCCGGGGATACTCGCTACGATTTCATCACCCAAGCGCCAGAGGAACTGCAGCACACCACGGTCTCCCAAAAGCGCACCTTTTTCATCTTGCGGTGGGCCGGAACCGTCGGTTCCCTCCTCATTGCCTTTGGCGCTTTGGGAGCAGGCGCGCTGCCTGTAGTGGGCAACCCTTATGACAATGTGCCATTTGGCTCGCTCATGTCGCGTATGCTGCAGACCTCGTCTGCGCTTGTCATGGTGGGCGTGGGGCTTTTAGTAACGGCCTGGATTTTCCTCGCCCCCTTCGTGGGCACCCCGCTGCGCCAGGCGCGACCCGGCGAGCCCACCAGCGATCGCTCCCGCCGGCTGGTCTCCCCGCGCCAGCTGTGGATCACGTGGGCTGGGTGGATCATCCCCCTCATCTTTACCGCACCCTTATTTACCCAAGACATCTATTCTTATTTGGCCAATGGCTCCATCGTGGCCCAAGGGATGGATCCCTATTCCGCCGGCCCAGTTCAGCTCTTGGGCGCTGGCAACGAGCTCGCGCGCTCCGTTCCGTTTATCTGGGCGAATTCACCGTCACCATATGGGCCCGTTGCCTTGGGGCTGGCGGCCATCGTCAGCATCATCACCGGAAATTCCATTGTCTTAGGCGTCATCGCCCACCGCCTACTTTCCATCGTGGGCATCATCGTGGCCGGCTGGGCCATCACACAGCTTGCTCAGCGATGCCGCGTCTCCCCTGCCTCCGCACTATGGCTCGGCATCTTGAACCCGCTGACCATCCTTCACCTCGTCGGCGGTATCCATAATGAATCCATCATGCTTGGATTGTCGTTGCTGGGCATGGAGCTTGGATTAAGGGGCATCGATAAGCTGGGGCAGGATAAAAGAGGAGCCTACGTTGCGCTTATAGCCTCTGGCTTTTTCCTATCCTGCGCCGGAATGGTCAAGGTCACCGGCTTTATTGGGCTCGGCTTTATCGGCATGGCGTATGCCCGCCACCTGCACGTGCAGGCGCGCGTGCCGCGCTGGCGGGCCTTATTTATAGCCATTGCCGTGCAGGGCGCGGTGCTCGTAGTCACCATTGCGCTCATCAGTATCATCACGGGCATTAACCTCGGGTGGATTACCGGGCAAGGCGGAGCCGCCACGATTCGCTCCTGGCTTTCCCTATCCACGGCCACGGGAGTGGGCGCCGGTTTCCTCGGCATGTTTTTAGGCCTTGGGGACCACACCGATGCCATATTGACCATCACGCGCAGTTTCGGCGTCTTGGTCGCCGTCGCCTTCATGTCCCGCATGCTCTTTGCCACGCTGCGCGGATATATCCACCCCGTGGGCGGGCTGGGAATCTCTACCCTCGTGCTCGTTATCTTCTTCCCAGTGGTCCACCCGTGGTACATCCTCTGGGCCGTTTTGCCGTTGGCGGCGTGGGCGAACCGGCACATCTTCCGGTTTAGCGTCGTTGCCTATACCGGCGCGATGAGCTTTTTCGTCCTACCGCGCGGCTTGGGTTTGCCTGCCGGGACGGTGCTTTCCATTTATATCGCCGCTGCCTGCACATTCGCCGTAGTAGCCGGCGTGTGGTGGGTTGCAATGCGCCGAAACGGAATCCGTGTCTTAAACTAGGCACCCGTGAATGCAATTCCAGCTGATAACCCCGCCCTGTCCTTGGACGGTGTGGTAAAGAAATTTGGCCCCACGGCAGCCGTCAATGGGCTCAGCCTGAGCGTTGCACACGGCGAAATATTTTGCCTGCTCGGGCCCAATGGTGCTGGCAAGTCCACCACCATCGAAATGTCTGAAGGCTTTATCCACCCCACCGCCGGATCCATTAAGGTCTTGGGCCTTGACCCCAGCACCGCACCAGATAAGGTGCGCGAAAAAGTGGGAATCATGCTACAAGGCGGCGGGTCCTATTCAGGCATCCGCGTGCTAGAGATGCTGGAATTGACCGCTCGCTATAACGCCAATCCACTGCCACCGGAATGGTTGCTCGAGACCCTCGGCTTGCAAGGCGTGGCACGCACGTCCTACCGGCGGCTGTCCGGCGGGCAACAACAGCGGCTATCGCTGGCACTCGCGGTCATCGGCAGGCCCGAGCTGGTTTTCCTCGATGAACCCACCGCAGGCATGGACGCCCAATCCCGCCTCGCCGTGTGGGACCTCATCCGCGCCCTCAAGCGCGACGGGGCCACCGTTATTCTGACCACCCACCTGATGGATGAGGCTGAATCACTGGCGGATCAGATCGCCATCATGGATCACGGCGCGCTCGTGGCGCAGGGAACGCCGGCGGAACTTACCGCCCAGGGCGAGGGCGCCGGTTTTAGTTTTAGTGCCAACTCCGCAGTCGATCTGGACGCCTTGCAGCGAATTGGGATCCCCACGACCGCCTCGCGGCCACTGCACTACCGCGTGAGCCAGCCCAGTTCACCGGAACTGATTTCCGCCCTCGCCGCCGAGCTCGCCCGGCAAGGAGTGCTTTTGCGAAGCCTGGAATCCCACCACCGGAACCTCGAGGAAGTATTCCTTGATCTCACAGGCAGGCACTTGCGCAGTTGATGAAGCCTCGTGCCTTGTCTTCATCCTAGAATCACCAATACACGCACCCACTACAAGCGAATTTTCAAGGAATAGGCCCCCGATTATGAGCACAACGTTTTCCCCCGGCACCTTCCGCCCAGCACCCAAGCGGGCGAGTGCGGGCGCCATCATCCTTGCCCAAGGCGTCATGGAAGCCAAGCTCATGCTGCGCCACGGCGAACAACAACTGCTCAGCATCGTTATCCCACTCGCCATCCTGATTGGGACCGCCCACCTGGAATCAACCACAGGCCATGGTCTACACGAGGTCTTTCCCATGGTGCTTGCGGTAGCGGCGACGTCGGCTGGTTTCACCGGGCAAGCAATTTCCCTGGCCTTTGACCGCCGCTATGGGGCCTTAAAGCGCACCGGCGCTTCCGGCGTACCGGCGTGGGCGATTATCGGCGGCAAGATCATAGGCGTGCTGACGATGGTGGTATTCCAGATTCTGGTGCTCGGTGCCACGGCCTTTGCCCTGGGTCTGCGCATCAGTGTGCCCGGTATTTTGCTCATGATCGTCTCGCTCATATTTGGCGTCGCCGCCTTTACCGCCATGGGTTTGGTGCTTGGCGGCACCCTTAGCTCTGAGGCCGTACTCGCGCTGGCCAACCTCATTTGGTTCATCCTGCTGGCGATCGTCGGCTGGACTCTTTACTCCCAGGGTTTGGGGGATAATGGCCTGCTCAACATCGTGCCCACCGTGGCGCTAGCGGGCGCGCTTGCCGATGCCTCCAATTCCACCTTTCCTGGCATCGAACTCATTTCCTTGACCGCGTGGCTGGCAGTGGCGTCGTATGCGGCCGTTCGTTGGTTCCGTTTCGACGGCTAAATGTGAGTTATACCCAGTTCCCCGCGAAATAGAGCCAAAGGTTTCGGCTCGCTACACACCCCCTAGTAAGATGCAGCTTGTGAATTACTGGACCAGAACTAAACGCTTTTTTAAAGAAGCCGTCCCTACCGTGGAGCAACAGCGACTTATCGCGCTGATCCTGATCTTCTGCCAAGGCGGCATCACCGTATCTGGTTCCATCGTCCGCGTCACCGGTTCCGGCCTGGGTTGCCCCACCTGGCCCCAATGCCAGCCTGGTTCCTTGGTACCGGTAGAGGGCGCAGCACCGGCAATCCACCAGATCATTGAGTTTGGTAATCGCCTGCTCACCTTCGTCGATTCCGCCGCAGCAGGCGCGGCAGTCATCGCCATGTATATGGCGTGCCGCCGGCCTGAGCTCAGGGTCTATGCATGGCTCAACGTGGCCGGCATCGTCCTGCAGGCCGTCATCGGCGGCATCTCCGTGCACTTGGATCTGCGCTGGTGGTCCGTGGCTCTTCACTTCCTGCCTTCCATGGTGCTGGTGTGGCTTGCCTGCATGCTGTATGCCCGCATCAAAGAACCCGATGATGGCACCGCCCAGCCGCGGTTCCCGCAAGCGATTCGCATCCTCGCCGTCATCGCGACCATCGCCCTCTCGATCGTCCTGATCACCGGGACGATGGTGACCGGTTCCGGCGTCCACTCCGGCGACTCCGGCGTGGGAATGGACGGCCGCTTGGATGTGGATACCGAGTCCATGGCCATCGCCCACGCCATGTGCATGTACGTCTACCTCATCTTTACCGCCATTACCGTCTTCCTGCTGTACAAGCACCGCACCCCGCAGGAGACCAAGAAGGCAGGGTGGGTCCTTATCGTCTGCATCCTCATCCAGTGGGCCGTGGGCGTCTTGCAGTTCTACCTGGGCGTGCCGCGGTGGACGGTCCCCTTCCACATAGGTATGTCCGCCGTGGTCACCGGCTTTACCGCCCTGCTCTGGGCACACGGGCGCCACCGCGTCGGTGGCACGCCAGACCTCATCTCGGGCTCTCCCGCCGGCGACGATAAATACGCCGTTCGCCAGCAATCATTAAATGAGGAACGCGCCGCCGTCTAGGATTTAGACAGCACAATTTTTCTGCAGCTACTGCGCTTTGTGGGATAGCATGGCCTTATGCATGCTATCCAGATCACAGAAACGGGCGGGCCGGAAGTCCTGCGCTACGCCGAGGTTCCTGCGCCCACGCCTAGTGAGGACGAAGTCTTAGTTGATGTCACCGTGGCGGGCGTGAACTATATCGATACCTACTACCGCGAGGGTATCTATAACGCCCAGACGCCTTTTATCCCTGGCTTTGAGGGAACGGGGCGCGTTGTCCACGATCCCAAGGGGGAAATTGCGGAAGGCTCCCTAGTGGCATGGCACCACGCCTTTGGTTCCTATGCCGAGCAGGTCTGCGTCCCCCGGAACGGCCTTGTCGCTGTACCGGATGATTTCCCCACCGAGATCGCTGCCTCCATGCTGCTACAGGGCATGACCGCCCACTTCCTTTCCCACGGCGTGTATGAGCTTGGCGAAGGCGCTACCTGCCTCATTACCGCTGGTGCGGGCGGTGTGGGCCAGCTGTTGACCCAAATGGCATCCTCTTTGGGGGCAACGGTCTATACGGTTGTCTCCACCGATGAAAAGGAAGAGATCTCGTATAAGTGCGGCGCCGACCATGTCTTTCGCTACAGCGATGGTTTGGGCGAGCAGGTTCGTCGGTTTAATGGCGGCCGCGGCGTCGATGTGGTCTATGACGGCGTGGGGCAAGCCACCTTCTTCGAATCGCTCGAGGCCGTTCGCCCGCGCGGCACCGTCGCGCTCTTTGGTGCCGCTTCTGGCCCGGTTGAGCCCATCGATCCGCAGCTGCTCAATAAGCATGGCTCCATCTTCTTGACCCGGCCTTCGCTCGGCGCGTGGACGGCGCAAGAGGGCGAATTCCAGATGCGTGCGCAAGCTGTCGTCCAGGCCGTGATGGACGGGGACCTCAAGTTCAACGTATCGGCCTCCTATCCCTTGGAAGAAGCAGAGCAGGCCCACCGCGACCTACAATCGCGTAGCACCACCGGTTCTATTGTTCTGCGGGTAAAGCAGGACTAAGGAAGAATAAAGCGCGAGCCACACGGGCTCGCGCTGCAGCGTGCTACTGGGTTCTAAAACAGGGTGGCGGACCAACCAAGCATCCGGCCGATTGGCTCCCAACCTATGACGGCATCGATGGACAGGCCAATAAAGAGTACCGACAGGTAGTTATTTGAATAGATAAACAGGCGCATGGGTTTTACCTTTGCGCCTTTCTTTACGCCTTGGTGCAGGCGGATGGCTAGCCATAAGAAAACCGCGCCAGAAGTTACGGCGGCAATGAGGTAAATCCACGATGCCGCGGGGACGATCAGCAGCGTGACGATAACCGTGCCAACGGAATACCACACGATTTGGCGGGTTACTTCTTGTTCCGTCGCCACGACCGGCAGCATCGGCACCCCGGCCTTGCGGTAATCTTCCTTGTATTTCATGGCCAAGGCCCAGGTATGTGGCGGGGTCCAGAAAAAGATAATGAGGAATAGGACTATTGCCTGCCACCAGCGGTCGGGCTCGCCCGCTGGCGCGTTATCGCGGATCACGGCCCAGCCCACCATGGCCGGCATACATCCTGCTAAACCGCCCCACACGATGTTTTGGGCATTGCGCATCTTCAAAAACTTGGTGTAGACGAATACATAGAAAAAGTTCGTGAGGATGACGAAGAACGCCGCCAACCAAGAATTTGCCAGGATGCCCAGCCACAGCACCGACACCACGAGCATGATCCAAGCAAAGATCGCCGCGTTCCGCTTCGAAATCGTGGCGCGCACAAGTGGGCGCGCGCGGGTGCGTTGCATCTTTTGGTCAATTTCATAATCGACCACATTATTAAAGGTATGGGCGGCCGCAGCGCCCATCCATCCACCGAAAATGGTGGAAATGATGAGCCAGATATTTTCAGAAACCGCCTCAACGCCCCGTTGTGCTTGGAGCATCGCCGGAATTGCGGCCACGAGGAGGAGTTCAATAATCCTCGGCTTCGTTAGCGCAAAATAGGCCTTGATGGTCTCCAAGGAATTCCTCCACTATCTGAACAGACGTTGATCTACAGCACACACGCTACACAGTGCGCTATGCCCACGGTGTAGTGGTCGCACGCTCCGGCACAAAAGTTCCGGAGAATTAATTCACACTATGGCTTACATATAAAATGCGCTACACATGGATCGTAGCAATGCAGCGGAAATGCAGAGAGTAACTAATGCTGTGCCGTACACCGCTTAGCCATGCCAGCTTACCGGTTCCCCGCGGCTTTCAATAATTCCGCACCGCCGTCAAAAAAGTAACTAGACTGTGTGGAGTTCAGTAATTAACGCCTAGATTTAAGCGAGGCCTTATACCGTGTCGAAAGATAATTTGTCCCCAGACCTGCAAGCTATGGTCGAGCGCCGTTATCCGGACGACTGGACAGACACTGATACTCGCGCGGTCGACACTGTGCGCGTGCTTGCTGCCGATGCCGTCCAAAACTGCGGCTCCGGGCACCCAGGCACGGCGATGTCGCTGGCTCCCCTCGCCTACACGCTCTACCAGCGCGTTATCAACCACGACCCCAATGACGTGAATTGGGCAGGGCGCGACCGCTTCGTATTGTCTGTCGGCCACTCTTCCCTGACCCTCTACATCCAGCTCTTCTTGGGTGGATTCGGTTTGGAGATGAAAGATCTCGAGCAGCTCCGCACCTGGGGCTCCCTTACCCCTGGCCACCCTGAGGTGCACCACACCGATGGCGTGGAGATCACCACCGGTCCACTCGGCCAGGGTCTGGCATCTTCGGTAGGTATGGCGATGGCCGCCCGCAAGGAGCGCGGCCTCTTCGATCCTGAGGCACCAGTCGGCCAATCCCCCTTCGATCATTACGTCTACACCATTGCCTCCGACGGCGACCTGCAGGAAGGCGTTACCGCTGAGGCATCGTCTTTGGCAGGCACCCAGAAGCTGGGCAACCTGATTGTCTTCTGGGATGACAACCGCATTTCCATCGAGGATGACACCAATATCGCCTTCAACGAGGACGTCGCTGCGCGCTATGAGGCATACGGCTGGCACGTCCAGACCGTTGAGTCCGGCGAGGACGTCGTTGCCATTGAAGAGGCAGTGCGCAATGCCCAGCAGGAAACGGAGCGCCCCTCCTTCATCCGCGTGAAGACGGTCATTGGCTACCCTGCCCCCACCAAGATGAATACCGGCAGCGTCCACGGCGCCGCGCTTGGCGATGACGAAGTTGCCGCCACCAAGGAAGTCCTCGGCTTCGACCCAGAAAAGACCTTCCACATTGATGATGAGGTCTTGGCCCACACCCGCAAGCTGCGCGAGCGGGGCGCCGAAAAGCACGCGCAGTGGCAAGAGAAGTTCGACGCGTGGGCGGCAAACAACGCAGAGAATAAGGCGCTCTTTGACCGCATGAGCGCCCGCGAATTGCCGGAGAACTTCGATGCCGAGCTCCCCGTATGGGAGCCAGGGGATGCGATTGCCACCCGTAAGGCCTCTGAGGCGACCATCCAGGCGCTGGCCGCCGCCTTGCCGGAAATGTGGGGCGGATCGGCCGACCTGGCGGGGTCCAATAACACCGTGATTAAGGGCGCGGATTCCTTCGGCCCTGAAAACATCACCACCAATAAGTGGTCTGCGCAGCCATATGGCCGCAACCTTCACTTTGGCATCCGCGAGCACGCGATGTCCGCCATCATGAACGGCATCGCCCTCCACGGAAATACCCGCGTATATGGCGGTACCTTCCTGATCTTCTCCGAGTATCAGTACCCTGCCGTGCGCCTCGGCTCGCTGATGTCTACCGATACCTACTACGTGTGGACGCACGATTCCATTGGTTTGGGCGAAGACGGCCCTACCCACCAGCCGGTAGAAACCCTGTCAGCCTTGCGCGCCATTCCGAATTTGTCCGTCATCCGGCCTGCCGATGCCAATGAAACCGCGCAAGCTTGGGCCGCAGCGATGGAATACAAGGCAGCCCCGAAGGGCCTTGCGCTCAGCCGCCAGAGCCTCCCCATCTTGGAAGGCACCAAGGAAAAGGCACACGATGGCGTTCGCCGCGGTGCCTACACCTTGGTCGCAGGCTCCAAGGATGAGCCCGATGTCATCTTGCTGGCCACCGGCTCGGAGGTACAGCTCGCCGTGGAGGCCGCCCAGCAGCTCGAAAGCGAAGGCACGGCCGCTCGCGTGGTATCCGCGCCGTGCCTGGAGTGGTTCGACGAGCAGGACACAGAGTACCGCGAATCGGTTCTGCCCAGCAGCGTGAGGGCCCGCGTTTCCGTCGAGGCCGGCCTCGCTCAGTCCTGGCACAAGTACACCGGTACTTTCGGCCGCAACGTCTCCCTAGAGCACTACGGCGCCTCCGCTCCCGGCGATGAGCTCTTCGAAAAGTTTGGCTTCACCTCTGCTGCGGTAGCCGATGCCGCACGCGAGAGCATCGCCGAAGCTCAAAGCTAAGCCCCACCTCACCGACGCTAAAAGGAATGACTATGAACAACATTTCTGAACTTGCCCAATTGGGCACCTCCACGTGGCTCGATGATCTCTCGCGCCAGCGCTTGGAATCCGGAAACTTGAAGGAGATTATTTCCTCCAAGTCCATCGTGGGCGTAACCACCAACCCGGCCATCTTCGCCACCGCCATGACCAGCGGCACGGCCTATGACGAAGACCTGGCGGCCTTGAAGGAGAAGAACGCTTCGGCCGATGAAGCCGTCTACTCCCTGGCCATTACGGACGTACAAAACGCCTGTGACCTTTTTGCCGATATCTATGCTGAGACCGACGGCCAGGATGGCCGCGTATCCATCGAGGTGGATCCGCGCATCTCCGACGATGCCGCGGCAACTCTCAAGCAGGCCCGCGAACTGTGGGACCAGGTGGCCCGCCCCAATGCGATGATCAAGATTCCGGCTACCAAGGGCTCCCTCCCCGCTATCGAGGATGCCTTGGCAGAGGGAATCAGCGTCAATGTCACCCTGATCTTCTCGGTGTCTCGCTACCGCGAGGTCATCTCCGCATTCCAGGCTGGGCTCAAGCGCGCGGCCGAGGGTGGCAAGGACATCACCAAGATCCATTCGGTCGCATCGTTCTTCGTCTCCCGCCTAGATACGGAAGTTGATAAGCGCTTAGAGGCTATCGGTTCCGAAGAGGCCTTGTCCCTCCGCGGCAAGGCCGGTGTCGCTAACGCGCAGCGTGCCTACGCCCTCTTCCAAGAGGAATTGCTCGGTGACAACGGCCTCCCAGAAGGCGCACCCGTACAGCGACCACTGTGGGCTTCCACGGGCGTAAAAAACCCTGACTACCCAGCAACGCTGTACGTGACCGAGCTGGCTGGGCCGCACACGGTAAATACCATGCCGGAAAAGACCATTGATGCGGTCCTGCAGGAAGGTGGTTTCCACGGAGATACCCTATCCACTGCCGGCGAAGAAGCCGAGAAGGTCTTCTCCCAGCTCGAATCGGTGGGCATTGACCTAGAAGATGTCTTTGTGGTCCTTGAGCGCGAGGGCGTGGATAAGTTCGTCGCCGCGTGGAATGACCTCCTTGATTCCCTCAATCAGCGACTCGCGTAAACTACGACCGTGGTCCTAGCCCCGCCGGAAAGCCGGCGGGGCATTATGACGCCATTAGTTGAAAGACTGCTTAGCTTTTCCCTCCAGGAAGGATAATCCGTGACGGACTCAGCCGCTTGGGCCAATCCCTTGCGTAATGCCGCCGATAAACGATTGCCACGCATCGCGGGCCCCGCAGGCATGGTCATCTTTGGCGTGACCGGCGATTTAGCTTTCAAAAAACTCCTGCCAGCCATCTATGACCTCGCCAGCCGCGGCCTCTTGCCCGCCGGCTTCACGCTCGTCGGCTATGGCCGCAGGGACTGGGATAACGCGGACTTCTGCGATTATTTCCGTAACGCGGTAGAAGCCGGTGCCCGCACTGACTTTAACCACGATGTGTGGGAGCACTTATCCCAGGGAATCGAGTTCGTGCAAGGCTCCTTCGACGATGAGGGCTTCGACAGGCTTTCTGCGCGGTTGGCCGAGCTGGATAAGGCCCGCGGAACGGGAAGCAACTGGGCGTACTACCTTTCGGTGCCGCCAGAGTTCTTCTCCGATATTTGCCACCAATTGGAACGCGTGGGCATGGCCAATTCCATGGAGGATTCCTGGCGCCGCGTAATCATCGAAAAGCCCTTTGGCCATGACCAGGAATCCGCGCGCGAGCTCAATGAAATCGTCAACGCGGTCTTCCCCGAATCGGCCGTCTTCCGCATCGATCACTACTTGGGCAAAGAAACCGTACAAAACATCATGGCCCTGCGGTTTGCCAACCAGATTTTTGAGCCAATGTGGAACGCTCACTATATCGACCACGTGCAAATTACCATGGCTGAAGATATCGGCCTCGGCGGCCGCGCTGGTTATTATGACGGAATCGGCGCTGCACGCGACGTTATTCAAAACCACCTTCTGCAGCTGCTCGCCCTCGTCGCAATGGAGGAACCCTCCTCCTTTGAGCCGGAGGCACTGCGCGCCGAAAAGGTCAAGGTGCTGCGCGCTACGCAGCCGGTGCATCCGCTGAATAAAACCACCGCTCGTGGCCAGTACACCGCCGGCTGGCAGGGCTCGGAATACGTGAAGGGCTTGCGCGAAGAAGAAGGCTTTGATCCCGCCTCCACTACCGAGACCTATGCGGCGTGTACGCTGGAGGTCAATTCGCGGCGCTGGGGAGGCGTGCCGTTCTACCTGCGCACGGGAAAGCGGCTGGGACGTCGCGTCACCGAGATCGCCCTAGTCTTCAAGGCCGCACCGAACCAGCCTTTTGTCGATGGCGAAACCGATGCCCTTGGCCAAAATGCGGTGGTTATCCGGGTTCAGCCAGACGAGGGCGTGACCATGCGCTTTGGCTCAAAGGTGCCGGGCTCCACCATGGAGGTACGCGATGTGAACATGGACTTCGCCTACGCCGAGGCATTCACCGAGGAATCCCCCGAGGCCTATGAGCGTCTCATCCTGGATGCCCTCCTCGATGAATCATCCCTGTTCCCCACCAATGAAGAAGTCGAACTATCATGGTCGATTTTGGATCCGATCATCGATTATTGGTCCAAGCATGGTGAGCCCGAAGATTATAAAGCGGGCACGTGGGGGCCCACCTCAGCCGATAAGATGCTGCGCCGCCGGGGTCATTCCTGGCGCCGCCCGTAGAAGGGACGTAGTCAATGATTATTCCATTGCCTAATACCACCACCGGTGAAATAGCCAAGAAGCTTGTCGATGCCCAAGAGCACTACACCCGCACCACGGGCCGGGTGCTCACCCTAATCGTGGAGGCACAAGAAGGTGACGATCTGGAGCAAATCCTTGCCTCTGTGCGCGATGCCTCTCATGAACACCCCTCCCGCGTGCTCGTCGTGGTCCCCGGCGACCCGAATTCTGATACCCAGCTCGATGCCCAGCTCCGCGTCGGCGGCGAGGCCGGTGCCTCTGAGACCGTCGTCATGCAATTGCATGGTGCGCTCGCGGATCAAGCCGAGTCCGTGCTCACCCCGCTCTTGCTGCCGGATACCCCGCTGGTCGCATGGTGGCCCAACGTGTGCCCCCAGGTGCCGTCAAAGAGCCCCGTGGGCAAATTGGCCCAACGCCGCATCACCAATGTGGCTCATAAAGGCACCGTGGGCGAGCAGGATCTGCGCGCGCTTTCTGATGGCTATTCCCCCGGCGATTCCGATATGTCCTGGGCCTCCATCACGCTATGGCGCGGGGTTGTCGCATCGGCGCTCGATCACCATCCCCATGAGAAGGTGATATCGGTAGAGGTCGCCGGCCCCGCCGGGCATCCTGCGCCAAACTTCGCAGCGGGTTGGTTGCTCGACCGCCTCAGCGTCCCGGTACAGCGCACGGCCGAGGAAGCTAATAGTGACTATTTCCCGGTTACCCACCTGCGCTTTAACCGGGAATCGACCCACGTGGATGTGGATGTCGTCGATGAGCGCACTGTGCGAGTGCGCGTACCGGGTACACCTGACTCGCTAGTCAGTTTGAGCCCGCGCACGCAAACCGAAATCCTCTCTGAGGAATTGCGACACCTCGATGCCGATAAAACTTACGCCCAGGCACTACGTGCTCTGGGAGAAGTAGACTACAGTAAGCTTTAACAGCGCACTTGTTTATACCGATTCTTTGCAAAGGATTCTGATACCGAATGGTAACGCTTCACCGCGTCAGCGATGTAGATGACCTTATTTCCCAAGCCGCACTCAAATTCATCGAGACCATCGCCGGTATCCAAGCCGGCAATGGTGGCCTCCATGGTGACGGCGTAGCAAGAATCGTACTAACAGGTGGGGGCGCAGGAATTGGACTGCTGCACGAGCTCGCGCGCCTTGACTTCGCCGCCCAGCAGCAAGGTGAGAACTATCCCGCCTTGCGCATCGATTGGTCCCGCGTGCATATCTTCTTTGGCGATGAGCGCAATGTTCCGGTCAGTGACCCAGATTCCAATGAAGGTCAAGCGCGTTCCGCGTTGCTCGACCACGTCGATATCCCCGATCAGAATATCCACGGATTCGACCTTGGTGCGGTCTCCATGGAGGCTGCCGCCAATGCCTACGAGCCAGAGTTGAAAGACTTCGCACCTTTGGGCTTCGATCTACACCTTTTGGGAATGGGCGCAGAAGGCCACATTAACTCCATGTTCCCCCACTCTCCTGCCATCCGTGAGCAGGAAGAACTCGCGGTACCGGTGCACGATTCGCCCAAGCCGCCGAGCGAGCGCATTACCCTCACGTTGCCGGCGGTCAATAGGTCCGAGCGCGTCTGGCTCTTAGTCGCTGGGGAAGAAAAGGCCGCTGCCGCAAAGAACATCGTTGACGGCGTCGACGCTGAAGAGTGCCCAGCCGCCGGTGCGCAGGGGACGAAGGAAACGATCCTGTTCTTGGCAGACGATGCCGCCCAGGAGCTGTAAAGCCAGCAGCGCCGGCACCGCCACTTAACGCATAAGCGCCGGTACCTCGGTCCTTTCCCTTCTCTACGAAGGGTTATGTGACTGAAGTACCGGCGCTGTTTTGCGCGGTTGGCCGCCGCTAGTGGTTAGCGGTGGCCTGCCGCGTGCTTCCTAAGAAGCGTAGGCCTGGATAAGGTTAAGGCCAACGATGCAGGCCAACCAGATAATCACCATGACGACGGTATAGCGGTCTAGGTTCTTTTCCACCACGGTCGAACCGGACAGGTTCGATTGCACACCGCCGCCGAAAAGGCTAGACAGGCCGCCGCCTTTGCCCTTGTGTAAAAGCACAAAGATGGACATCAAAATAGCTGAAATTAGCAAAATGATTTCCAGTGCTAAGACCATGAGGTTCTTCCTTTTCTCAACGTGCGCCCAGTGGCACCTTCGATGTACTACCGAAAGTCACGCTAGCCACCGGCGCGAAGTACTTACCTGCTTTGCCTACGCAAAGCAATCACAAGGGCCTACTGTACACCATGCCGCGGGCGGGGCTCACCCCAACCCGCGGCACACAAGTCACCTTGTGATGGTTGTTAACGCATGTTAACTAACGGCATTAGCGGCATTGGCAGCCAACTTGGCAAAGTCCTCTCCTACCAAGGAAGCACCACCGATAAGGCCGCCGTCTACGTCGGGCTTGCTGACGATATCAGCAACGGAATCGACCTTCACGGAACCGCCGTACAGGATGCGGATGCCCTCGGCGACCTCGTCGCCCGCGAGTTCCTTGACCAGGCCGCGGATGGCGGCGCACACTTCCTGCGCGTCATCGGCGGAGGCAACCTTGCCGGTGCCGATGGCCCACACGGGCTCGTAGGCGATAACCGTCTTGGATAGCTGCTCGGCGCTAAGTCCCTGCAGAGAATCGCGGGTTTGGTTCACCACGTAGTCAACGTGGGTTCCGGCCTCGCGCACGTCGAGCGGCTCGCCCACGCAGACGATGGGGCTGATGCCATTCTCCAGGGCCGCTGCGGCCTTCTCAGCGACCAGCTGGTCAGTTTCGCCGTGGTATTCGCGGCGCTCGGAGTGGCCGACGACTGCCCAGCTGCAGCCCAGTTTGCTCAGCATCTGACCGGATACCTCACCGGTGTAGGCGCCGGATTCGTGCTTGGAGATATCCTGCGCACCGTAGGTGATCTTCAGCTTATCGCCCTCAACGAGGGTCTGAATGGTGCGGATATCGGTAAATGGAACCATGTAGGCTACATCGACCTTGTCGTGGTAATCCTCCGGCAGGGAGAAGGCAAACTTTTGAATGGAACCGATGGCCTCGATGTGATCGAGGTTCATCTTCCAGTTGCCAGCAATAAGTGGTGTACGTGCCATAATTAATCCTTTCTGTGTACGCCTGTATTTAGCTGTTTTAAGCGGTTTATGCCTCGAGCACGGAAACGCCCGGCAGCTCCTTGCCCTCGAGGTATTCAAGGGATGCGCCGCCGCCGGTGGAGATGTGGCTAAAGCCATCCTCGTCGAGACCCAGGGTGCGCACGGAGGCTGCGGAGTCGCCGCCGCCGACGACGGAGAAGGAACCGTTGGAGGAGGTGGCATCGATAATCGCCTGCGCCACCCCAGCGGTGCCCTTGGAGAAGGCTTCCATTTCGAATACGCCCATGGGTCCGTTCCAGAATACGGTCTTGGAATCTGCCAGTACGTCGGCAAATTTCTCGACGGACTTGGGTCCGATGTCCAGGGACATCCAGCCCTCAGGGATGCCATCGAGCTCAACAACCTTGGTCTCAGCGTCTGCGGCGAACTCGCTGGCGGCGGTGAGGTCTACCGGAAGGACGATCTTGTCGCCGAAGCGCTCCAGCAGGCTCTTGCAGTTTTCGATCTGGTCCTCTTGCAACAAAGACTCCTGAACGTTGTAGCCCTTAGCGGCCAGAAGGGTGTAGCACATGCCACCGCCGATGATGATCTTGTCGGCCTTTCCGGCAAGGGCTTCGATAACGCCGAGCTTGTCGGAAACCTTTGCGCCGCCCAGAACGACGACGTAAGGGTGCGCTGGATCCTTGGCCACGGTGGACAATACGTCCAATTCCTTTTCCACCAGCTTGCCGGCGTAGGCGGGCAGGCGCTTGGCGACGTCATACACAGACGTCTGTGCGCGGTGAACAACGCCGAAGCCGTCGGAGACGAAGGCGCCGTTATCGGCAGCCAGGGCGACGAGCTCGTCGGCGAATTCGCCGCGCTCTGCCTCATCCTTAGAGGTCTCGCGTGGGTCAAAGCGAACATTTTCTACCAGCATGACATCGCCGCTGTTTAGTCCGTTGGCGCGCTCGTGGGCGTCTTCGCCGGTGACGTCGTTGGCCAAGGCAACGTACTGGCCTAGGGCCTCAGACAGCGCTTCTGCGACCGGAGCCAGGGAGTACTTGGAATTTACCTCACCCTTGGGGCGGCCGAGGTGTGCGGAAAGGATGACCTTCGCGCCGCCATCGACAAGAGCCTTAATGGTGGGAAGAGATGCGGTAATGCGGCCGGGATCGGTGATATTTCCATCATCATCCAGCGGCACGTTGAAGTCAGAACGAACCAGAATGTGGCGGTCCTCTACGCCTTCTTCTAGCAGGTTATCTAGGGTCTTAAAAGCCATGTGTTACTCCTTTTAAAGTGAACTCTACAGTTGAGGTTCCTACATAAAAGGATACCGGCCACAACGTCGTGCCGTCAGGGCGTTCGTTGTGGCCGGTATCGCATTAAGGACTGCTCTGTCTTAGAACTTTAGAGCTTTTCTGCAACCAGGTTGGTCATGCGGACGAGCTGGGAGGTGTAGCCCCACTCGTTGTCGTACCAACCCAGAACCTTGACTAGGTTGCCGTTGGAGACCTTGGTCATGCCGGCGTCGAAGATGCAGCCGTGCGGGGAGGTGACGATGTCGGTGGAAACCAGAGGATCCTCGGTGTATGCGAGGGTGTCCTTCAGCTCGCCTTCAGCTGCCTCCTTGAGTGCGGCGTTGATTTCCTCAACGGTGACGTCGCGGGAAGCGGTGAAGGTCAGGTCGGTTGCGGAACCGGTGATGACCGGAACGCGCATTGCGTAGCCGTCCAGCTTGCCTTCCAGCTCAGGCAGGACCAAGGACACGGCCTTAGCTGCACCAGTGGAGGTAGGTACCAGGTTGACGGCTGCGGCGCGGGCGCGGCGCAGGTCCTTGTGGGGAGCGTCCTGCAGGCGCTGGTCACCGGTATATGCGTGAACGGTGGTCATCAGGCCCTTTTCCACACCGAACTTGTCATTCAAGACCTTGGCCATAGGGGCCAAGCAGTTGGTGGTGCAGGAAGCTGCAGAAATAACGTTGTGCTCAGCTGGGTCGTAGGTGTCGGAGTTAACACCGTAGACGAAGGTTGCGTCAACTTCCTTACCAGGGGCGGAAATGATGACCTTCTTGGCGCCGGCCTCGATGTGAGCCTTTGCGTCGTTACCGTTGGTGAACAGGCCGGTGGACTCGATAACGAGGTCTACATCCAACTCGCCCCACTTCAGGTTCTTCGGGTCCTTCTCATTGAAGACCCGGATGCGGTTGCCGTTGACGGTGATGGAGTCATCGTCGTAGGTAATCTCGCCGTCGAAGCGACCCAGTACGGAGTCGTACTTCAACAGGTTAGAGAGAGTCTGGTTATCGGTCAGGTCGTTGACGGCAACGATCTCAAGGTCGTTGTCGGTCCGGTTAACAGCGTGGAAGAAGTTACGACCAATGCGGCCAAAGCCGTTAATGCCTACGCGGGTAGTCACTGTAAATCTCCTCAAAGAGTCGAGTAATTATTTCTATGGGCCTACCGCGGGTCCTTCGAGTACTTTACTGCTCTGGGTGAGTAAGGTGCCCGAGGCTTTGCCCAACAACCGCAATACTACAGAGCCTTTAAGCCGCGTGCAGAGGCCTTCACGGCTGGCAGTGCAGTATCTGAAACTTTCCCGATATGGGCGTATAATTTTCCCGAGTTCCTTTGTTTCTTCCGAATGAACCGGCTGTTCAAGCCCGTTTAGGTTGGTTCTTGTGGACTTTACACCGTTAATGTGCGATATATCACTACCCAAAGCATTTTTCCCACTTCGTCGCACACCGGTTGCCAAAGATACGGTGCTATAAACTAATTTAACCCAAATCACACCACAGCTTTTATGACGCGATATGCTTGCGCTAACTCACTGTGTTCCAGGTAGCACTCGGGCATTCGCTGGGCGCTAATCTCTCGCCTGAAACGCGTGGGCAACAAATTTACATCCCCCCGCAGACCGAATGCGCCTGCGATAGTACCCCCGTTAGAATCGAGGATACTCAATGTTTGAGATAAACACCTCTGTTGTGGGAGACAGTCTTGGGCTCACCGCGCTCGTGGCGATTCTCCCCCTCGTCGCTTTCTTCATTATGTTGATGGGCTTTAAAGCCCGCGCACATACATCAGGAGCCGTCGCCCTTGCGACCTCCATCATCCTAGCCATAATTGCCTTTGCGATGCCCGTGGATATGGCATTGTCCTCCGCGGTCCGCGGTGGGCTCTTCGGCCTATTGCCCATTGTCTGGGTCATTATTACGGCAATTTGGTTTTACGAGATCACGGTCGCCTCAGGCCGCTTCGAAGATCTGCGTAAGACCTTCGACCTCTTAGGCGATGGCGATATCCGCATCCAATCGATGCTCATCGCCTTCTGTTTCGGTGGCCTCCTTGAAGCCCTTGCGGGCTTCGGCGCCCCCGTAGCCATCACCGCCACCATGATTATGGCGCTCGGCGTAAAGCCCCTGCGCGCAGCCACGGTAGTCCTCATTGCAAATACCGCTCCAGTGGCGTTCGGCGCGGTTGGTATTCCAGTCACCACCGCCGGTGAGGTTGGCGGGCGTACCGCCGAGCAAACCCAAGATATTGCCGGCCTTATTGCCCTGCAGGTCTTGGTCATTGCCGCCATCGTCCCGTTCCTTATCGCATTCATCCTGGACGGCATGCGCGGCGTGAAGGAAACTGCGCCCGCCGCCGCGGTCATCGGTATTTCCTTTGCCGGAGCACAGTGGCTTACCGCAACCTTCTTTGCTTACCAGCTCACCAACGTTATTGCCTGCATTGTGTCCTTGGGGGCCGCCTTCATCTTCCTCCGCGTGTGGAAACCACGGGGCGTTACCCAGCTGCGCGAGCGCATGGAGCTGCCCGCCGCAGAAACCGCGACCGACTTGAACGGCCGCCGCATCTGGATGGCGCTGCTGCCCTACGCCGTCGTTACCGCAGTATTTGCCGTTGCTACCGCAGCACCAGCGATCTTCGGATTCTGGAAGCTGAAGTTCGCGTGGCCGCTGCTTGATGGCACCGTCATCGGCACTAATGGTGAGGCCATGGACACCAGCTTTAGCTTCAATGTCTTTGGCAACCCGGGTACCTTGCTCTTGCTCTCCGGCATTATTGTGGCCATCGTTTACCACTTCTGGAACGAAAACGGCCGCTACAAGCTCAGCTTCGCCCAACCCGTGCAGGCCTTTGGTGAAGTTGCCAACCGCATGAAGTTCTCCGGCCTGACCATTGTCTTGGTCCTCGCTCTGGCCTACACGATGAACTACTCGGGTCAGACCATCGCCATCGGTGAATTCGTTTCCTCCGCTGGTTCCATCTTCGCGCTCTTCGCTCCGGTGCTGGGCTGGATTGGTACCGCGGTTACTGGCTCCGATACCTCTGCAAATGCGCTCTTTGGCAACCTGCAGGTCGCCGCCGCTGACCGCATTGGTGTGAACCCTGACCTCATGCTGGCCGCCAATACCGCCGGTGGTGTTGTGGGTAAGATGATTTCGCCACAGTCCCTGGCCATTGCGGCAACCGCCGTATCCATGGAAGGCAAGGAATCTGTCATCCTGAAAAACGTCGTGGGCTACTCCATCGCGTTCTTGGCCGTTGTCTGTGTCATCGTCTTCTTGATGACCAACGTCTTGGGCTTCTTGGTCCCATAAAGCACAAGCCACCGCTAACTAAAAGCACCTCAGCCGCGGCACAACACAAGGCGGGAAGGAAAGCACCTCAATGCATTCCTTCCCGCCTTTCGTGGATCAATGAGCTGAAGTCAATCGTGCCCTGCGATTATGAGTCACCAAAAAGATCGTCCGAGATGGACTCGTTGGTATCGGGGATATCCAATTCTTCGGCCCGCTTATCCGCCATGGATAACAAGCGCCGAATGCGCCCGGCCACGGCATCCTTAGTCATGGGCGGATCCGCGAGCCTGCCAAGCTCCTCCAACGAGGCCTCGCGATGCTGCACGCGCAAGCGGCCGGCATCGGCTAGGTGCTCAGGAACGTCATCACCGAGGATTTCCATCGCCCGATCCACGCGCGCCGCGGCGGTCACGGCGGCCCGTGCCGAGCGGCGCAGGTTGGCATCATCAAAATTATCCAACCGGCGCGAAGTATCGTGCGCCTCACGCTTTACCCGCTTCTTTTCCCAAGACAAGCGGGTCACTTGCGCGCCCATGCGGGTAAGCAGTGCACCGATGGCATCGCCGTCGCGGACAACCACCCGATCTTCGCCGCGGGTCTCTTTAGTCTTCGCGGAAATCCCCAGGCGCCGTGCGCAGCCCACGAGTGCCAACGCGGCCTCTTGGCAGGGGCAGGTTACCTCCAATGCCGAAGAGCGCCCTGGTTCCGTCAGGCTGCCGTGCGCAAGGAAGGCACCGCGCCACGCCGCCTCGCTATCAGCCACGGTGCCGGAAATGACCTGCGGCGGAAGACCCACCACGGCATGACCGGAGCGAGTAATCAGGCCTAGGCGCCGGGTAAGCTCCCTCGCTCCTTTAGTGATGCGCACGATGACGCGCGATTTCTTCACCGTCCCCGCAGGGCCGACAACGTGGCTTTCCGCTTCTATCCCGTAAAGCTCGTCTAAAGCCACGATGATGCGCTGCGCAATTGCCTTGTTATCGAGCTCAAGCTCATAGGCCATGCTCTCGCCAGAGACATCTACCTCTCCGGCGAAGCGCAGGATAGATGCAAGCTCCGCAGCGCGCGCGGACTGACGTGTCACGCCAACCGCCGCTAGTTCTTCTTTGACCTGTTCGGTCAACGGTGTGGTCACCTAGTTCGCCCCATTTCTCTGTCACAGTCACGAATGACGCTTGTGCAATGCACGGTCCCACGCGCGCCAACTACTGCGTGGGAAACGGAATTCTCTTATTTTACCGAGTCCCGCGCCCTGAGGACTGGCTGGCCTGACCTTAGCTAGGCCCGCCGGTACTCGTTATAAAGATCCACGATGACAGAAGAAAGTTTGTCTGGATCGTGTTTCATCAATCGCTGTCCATTGTCATCCTGGATACTGACATCCGCAAATACCGCGCGTGCGCCCAAGGCTTGCGCGGCGCGCTGCACATATACCCGTTCGCTCTCATTTGGCAGCGCTGCCGCATCCACGACGATGCGGTCGATGCGCAAATCCGGGGCGTGACGGGCCAGCACATGCACGTGGCGCTCCGCGGAAAAGCCTTGGGTTTCTCCCGGCTCGGCCGACAGGTTGAGCATGACCACGCGCAAAGCATTGGACTCAGAAATGGCCTGGACGATTTCTGGCACCAACGTGTGCGGCAAGACCGAACTAAACCAGGATCCTGGACCGATGGTGATAAGGTCAGCCTGCCTAATGGCCTCCAGCGCGGCGGGATTGGCTTGTGGGGCTTCAGGCAGGATTCGCACGCGCCGCACATGCCCCGGCGTCGATGCCACCGCGACCTGGCCACGGACCTGGCGCATGACTCGGGGGTCATCGTCAAGCCCTGAGACATCGGCCTCAATCTCTAAGGGGTGCGGAACCACGGGGATGACCCGCCCGTGCGAGTGGGTAAGCTCCGCTACCGCGTCCAAGGCGGCCTGATAATCGCCCAAGACCCCGGTCAAACCCGCGATCATGAGGTTGCCCACGGCGTGGCCAGCCATGGCGCCATTGCCGCCGAAGCGATGCTGAAGGGTTTTGCCCCACAGCTCGCCTACGCGATTGTCATCGGCTAGCGCGGCCAACGCCATGCGCAGGTCACCGGGCGGAATGATATCCAGTTCCCGGCGCAGGCGCCCCGAGGAACCGCCATCATCGGCAACCGTCACGATGGCAGAAATATCCGCCGCATTACTGCGCCGTGCGGATAAAAGCGTTTGATAAAGGCCATGGCCGCCGCCAAGGCAGACCATATGAGAAGGGTGTTTCATACAGTTATTAATGCTCCTCAGCCCTAATTACGGGCGATATCCCGGTGCAAAATGCTGACGTCAAGGGTGTCATTGGCGCGCAGGCGCTTGGCGATGTCCTCCGCGACCGCCACCGAGCGGTGATGCCCGCCCGTACAGCCGACGCCCACGGTGATGAAGTTCTTTCCCTCGTGCCGGTATCCCTCCAGCATGGTGGAAAACATGGCGACAAAATTATCCACGAATTTCTGCGCGGCAGGCTGCGACAGGACATAATCGGCCACGGGCGCATCTGTACCGCGGCAGCCGCGCAGCTCCGGAATCCAATAGGGGTTGGGCAAAAAGCGCACGTCAACGACGATATCCGCATCGCGCGGGGAACCATTCTTGAATCCGAACGATTCCACCGTGACGTGCTGATTGGTATTTTGAAATTCGCCAAACGCAGCTTCGATAGCCCGGCGCAAATCATGAATCGACAGGTTCGTGGAATCAATGATGATATCGGAGCGATCCCGGATCTCCGCCACCGCTTGGCGTTCGCGTTGGATACCCACCTTCAAGGTATCGTCGCCCTGCAGCGGGTGGGTGCGACGCACGGAGTCGAAGCGACGGATGAGCACGTCATCGCGGGCGTCGAGAAAGAGCACAGTAGGCTTCATGCCCAATGCCGTTAGCTCATCAATGGTTTCCATGAGGGAGCCTGGAAACATGCGGGAACGCACGTCCGTAACCGCAGCGACCTTTTCAACGGGCGTTTCTTCCTGGTTGCACAATTTCCACAGATCCACGATGGCGCGCGGCGGGATATTATGCGCCACATAGTAGCCCTTATCCTCAAAAACCTTGGCGGCGGAGCTCAACCCGCCGCCGGACATGCCGGTAATCAAGATGGGCGGAGTGTCGAAGTGCGTCATGCACACCAGTCTAGCGTTTTCGCGCTCGGCACTTCTGCCAGAAAGCTGCTTATTTACTGTGCGTCGTGCAACTTATCGTAGACGGTCTGCGCCAGTTTCGGCCCAAAGCCGTTGACCTCGCAAATCTCATCCACCGTGGCCGCCTTGAGCTTTTTGACGGAACCGAAATGCTTGACCAAATCCGTCCGGCGTTGCGGACCAAGCCCCGGAATTGCATCGAGCGCCGAGGAGCGCATGCGCTTAGAGCGTTGTTGCCGGTGATAGGTGATGGCAAATCGGTGTGCCTCATCGCGAATTTGCTGCAGCAAAAACAGAGCCTGGGAATTGCGCGGCAAAATCACCGGTTCATCATCCCCTGGCACCCAGATTTCCTCCAAGCGCTTGGCCAGCCCCACGAGGGTGACATCGACGATGCCCAGCTCATCAAATACCTCTTGCGCCGCAGCCACCTGGGGCGCGCCGCCGTCCACGATGAACAGCTGAGGAGGATAGGCAAAGCGGCGGCCTGCCTCAGCGGATTCTTCTGCCACCTTTTCTTCCGCGAAGGAGGATTCTTCCTTTTCCTCATCCGGGTTCGCCAACTTATCTTGGTTGTGCCGCTTAAACCGGCGGCGCGTGATCTCCGCAATGGAGCCAACGTCATTGGAATGCCCGTCGCCGGCTGCTTCCTTGATGCGATAGCGCCGGTAATCGGACTTCTTCGGGATGCCGTCTTCAAAAACCACCAGGGAGGCGACGACATCGGTGCCTTGGATATGCGAAATATCGGTGCACTCGATGCGCAGCGGTGCCTGATCCATTCCCAAGGCATCCTGGATATCCTGTAGCGCTGCGGACCGCGCTGTGAGGTCGCCGACACGCTTGAGCTTGTGCTGGCGCAGCTGCTCCTTGGCGTTCTTTTCCACGGTATCCATAAGCGAACGCTTGTCACCCCGTTGCGGTACGCGCAGATCAACCCGCGCGCTACGCAGCTCTTCCAAGAGGGAGACCACTTGTTCGGATTCTTCCGGCATGGCTTGGACCAAAATCTCACGCGGTATGACGTGGACATGGCGCTGTTCCATGTGCGATTCCTGGTCCACGCCGCGTCGTGGCACATCCGCAGCTAAAGCCGCATCCTCACGGGCTTCTTGTTCTTCTCGCTCCACGGCATCGGAGTAAAACTGGATGAGGAAGTTTTGCACCAAGGCGGGCAAGGCCGGATCGGGTTGGCCCTCCTCGATGGGTTCAGAGGTTGCCTGGTCGCCGGCGCGTTCAACGACCCAACCGCGCTGCCCGCGAATCCTGCCGCCGCGCACGTGAAAGATTTGGACGGCGGCTTCTAATTCATCGGAATTAAACGCAATCAGATCGGCATCGGTGCCATCGGCGAAGACAACCGCTTGTTGCTCCATAATCTTATCGATGGCCCCAAGGTCATCGCGCAACCGCGCCGCGCGCTCAAATTCCAGGTTTTCGGCGGCAGCCTCCATGTCCTTGACCAGCTTGCGCCTAACGCCCGCCGTGTTGCCGTTCATGAACGAAACCAACTCATTGACGGTCCCGCGGTGTTCTTCCTTGCTTACCCGCCCGATACAGGGCGCGTCGCACTTGCCGATGTATCCCAAAAGGCACGGCCGTCCCAGCCGCTCATGACGGTTATATACGCCCTTGGAACAGGTGCGCATGGGGAAGACTCGGGTGAGCAGATCCAGGCTTTCGCGCACAGCCCAAGCGTGGGAATAGGGGCCAAAGTAGCGCACCCCCTTGCGGCGGGGGCCGCGGTAGAAAAAGGCGCGCGGGACGATCTCTCCCACCGAGACGGCAAGCATGGGATATGTCTTGTCATCGCGGTACATGACGTTGAAGTGCGGGTCGAACCGCTTAATCCAGGTATATTCCAGCTGCAGCGCTTCAACTTCGCTGGCAACAACCGTCCACTCCACGGAGCTGGCGGTCAACACCATTTGCCGCGTGCGCGGGTGCAGCTGCGTGATGTCTTGGAAATAATTGGACAGGCGCGCCCGCAGGTTTTTGGCCTTGCCTACGTAGATGACGCGCTTGTTTTCATCGCGGAACTTATAAACGCCCGGCTCCGTCGGAATGGTTCCTGGGGCGGGGCGATAGATGGTTGGATCTGCCAATGCTTAATCCTGCGGCATGTATTTGGCTTCCAGATCGCGGAAGTCACGGACTTTTGTGATCACGGTATCTTTATCGCCGGATTGCAGCGCCCACACGGGCACGGCCTCAAATTCGGGCAGCTCGAGGCGGGCCATGCGCTGGCCGACGGGGAAGGATAGTCCGTAGACCACCTGCCACGGGTAAAAGCGCGTGCCGATGATATTGCGGACCTCTACTCCATCCTCATTGGCTTGCAGCCACGGCCGGTTCAGCGCGATCCAGGACAAGATGGAAACGACTACGCCCACGCCGGGGAAAGCGAATTTATCGATAGTGGTCACGTGCGCGCCGGTAAAGGAGATATCGAGCGTGACACCCATGAAAATATGGATGGCCATAACCAGGATGACCCAGCCGATGGCGATCTTGCGCAAGAACGGGGACTTGGCGGTATATTCCCACGGCTTCGACGTGGTCCGTGCGAAGGGATCCGCGCTGGTATAGGCCAATACCTCTGCATCGCTGAGAGAGCGGCGCGGGTGGGATTCATTCGAGGCTGCGGCCTCATTCATGTGCTTTACTCCTCCGGAAGTCCTGCCTGCCTTTAATCTGCGTTTAGTCTACGCAATTGCAGCGCGGTATCTAAAGCCGCAATCATGGATTCTGCGCCCTTGTTTTCCGCCGAGTCAGGAAAGCCTGCGCGATCGATGGCCTGCTGCTGGTCATTGACCGTCAATACCCCATTGCCAATCGGCGTCGATTCATCCAAGGAGATGCGCGTTAGGGCTTGGGTGACGGAATCGCAGACGTAATCGAAGTGCGGGGTACCGCCGCGGATGACGCAGCCCAAGGCGACGACGGCGTCGAATTTCCGCGCGGCTGCTTGGACAACCACGCCTAGTTCCAGGGAACCGACGACGCGGAACTCCGCGACCTCTGCCCCATTAGCACGCGCCGTCTCCACGGCCTGCTGATGCAACTGATCGCAGACCTCCTCGTTCCACGTCGCGGTCACCACCGCAACGCGCAGGCCGCGCGCATCTACCTGGGCGATAGCCGGCAATCCTTCTTTACTCATTTACCTAATTCTCCTTCGTGCTGCGCGTCCCACTGTGCCACCTGCGGAAGATCGTGGCCCATGCGGTCGCGTTTGGTCCGCAGATAACGAATATTATCGGCGTTGGCGGCGATGGTAAGTGGGGTATGTTGGCTGACTTCGATGCCGAATCCGGCGAGCCCTTCCCCCTTGTGCGGGTTATTGGTCAACAGTTGTGCCGATTCCACCCCAAGGTCCTTCAGGATCTGGCCGGCCACAGAATACTCCCGGGCATCTTCTGGCAGCCCTTGTTCCGAATTGGCATCGACTGTATCCCAGCCCTCGTCCTGGAGGCGGTACGCCTGGAGCTTGTGCACCAATCCGATCCCGCGGCCTTCGTGGCCCCGCAGGTAAATGACTACCCCGCTGCCGGCTTCTTGCACCTTGCGCAGGGATTCCTGCAATTGGGGGCCGCAGTCGCACCGGCGCGAGCCAAAGACGTCACCGGTAAGGCACTCGGAATGCACGCGCACCACGACATCGCGGGCGCCGCGAAGCTGCGCGGGATCCCCGGCGATTAGGGCAATATGTTCTTGGCCGTCAAGGTCATGGCGGTAACCAATCGCGGTGAATTCGCCATACTCCGTGGGCAGGCGGGTTTCCACCGCGCGCTGGGTTTGCACCTCATGGTGGCGGCGCCACTCAATAAGCTGCGCGATAGAGATCAGCGCAAGGCCATGCTTATCGGCAAAGCGGCGCAGTTCCGGCCCGCGGGCCATATCCGTCGGGTCTTCTTCTGATACGACTTCACACAGCACGCCGGCGGGACGAAGGCCTGCAAGGCGCGCCAAATCGACGGCGGCTTCCGTGTGCCCATCGCGCTCTAATACTCCGCCGGGTCGCGCGCGCAGGGGGACCACGTGGCCGGGCCGGGTGAAGTCACTGGAGCGAGTCGAAGAATCAGCCAAGCGGCGGATGGTTTCCGCGCGGGAGGCCGCAGAAATTCCGGTAGAACCCGTCGCAGCATCCACGGTGACCGTATACGCGGTCTGGCGCACGTCCTGATTCTGCGCCATCATCGGCGGCAAATCGAGCCGCTGGCAATCTTCCGGCAATAATGAGGCACAGACATATCCGGAGGAATACCGCACCATAAACGCGACCAGTTCCGGGGTTGCCAGCTCCGCGGCAAAGATCAGATCCCCTTCGTTTTCCCGTCCTTCATCATCCATGACGATGACCGGCTTGCCGGCGGCAATCTCCGCAATGGCGTGATCGATGGCATCAAAATGGATGCTCTCTTCAGTCGCGAACATAACCTAGCAGTCTAGTCCTTTGCTTGAGCAATTCCGGATTCGGGGTGAAGCATCTTTTCTACATACTTCGCCAGCACATCCACCTCGAGGTTTACGATATCGCCGGGCTGAGATTCGCCGTGCGTCGTCTCCCGCAAGGTGGTGGGAATAAGGGAGACCTCAAACCAGTCGTCACCTACGGCGCTGACCGTCAAAGACGTGCCATTGACCGCAATAGAGCCCTTTTCCACGACGTACTGGGCAAGCTCGCGGGGCAAGCTAAAACGCAGCACGTCCCAATTCTCCGAATGCTCGCGCGAGACCAACCGTGCTGTGCCATCGACATGGCCCTGCATAATATGTCCACCCAGCCGCGTGGTGGGCAGTAATGCCGCCTCGACATTCACCCGCGCGCCTTCTTCCAGCTGACCGAGTCCCGTCCGGTCCAAAGATTCTCGCATCACATCGGCGCAGAAAATATCCCCATCCAATTCCGCGATGGTAAGGCACACGCCATTGATGGCAATGGAATCCCCTAAGCGCGCGTCACCCACCGTCTGCGGCGCGCGGATGCTCAACCGCAGCGCATCCGCCTGTGGCTCAAGTGCGGCCACCGTGCCTAGCTCTTGTACTAGCCCTGTAAACAATGATTCCCCTTGTATTTATCTCTAAAGTATCTAATCTTTTAACGCTCGTTCCGCGCCTCGTATTCGATGAGGACATCGGGCCCGAGGTTGGTGGTGCGCACGGTGGTAAAACGTGGGGCATCGGCAAGCGTGTGCGCCACCGCATTCGCCAGAACCCCGCGCCCCTGGCCTAGCAAAATAGGGGCAATATACGCAGCAAGCGCGTCCACAACACCGGCCTCGATGAAGCTCTGGGCTAGGCCCGCCCCACCTTCAACCAAGACGTCCCGCGCGCCGCTGGCATACAGCTCCTTCAACGCGCCCTCGATGGTGTCATATTGTTCGAATCCCAGTTGCTGCAGGTGAGAGACCTTCTCACCCGCGAACTGGAGCTCGCGCTTGCCGATGACCACCCGGCGCGGCTGGTGCTCCCGCAGGCTCCCATCGCCATTACGTGCGGTAAGCGAGGGGTTATCGGCAAGCGCGGTGCCGGTGCCGATGATGATGGCGTCGCGCCGCGCCCTATCGGCGTGGACCCACTCGCGGGCCTTAGGCCCGGTGATCCACTGGCTCGTGCCATCGGCGGCAGCGGTAAATCCGTCTAGGGTCTGCGCAAATTTCAGGGTGACATGCGGGCGTTGTAGCTTCACAGCGCGCAACCATGCAAGCACCGCGTCTTCGACGCCATCTGGTGCGGTGAGCTGGCCCACCTCAACCCCGGCTGCGGCTAAGGCCTGCGCTCCCCCGCCTGCTTGTGGTGTGGGGTCGGCATGCAGGTAGTACACGCGGGCAATTCCGGCATCGATAAGTGCGGTGGCGCAGGGACCCGTCCTGCCCGTATGTGCGCACGGCTCCAGGGTAACCACGGCCGTACCGCCGCGCGCCTTCTCGCCGGCCGCGCGCAGCGCCATGACTTCCGCGTGGGCACCGCCCACCGGCTGGGTCGCACCAATGCCCACAACGGCGCCGGTAGCAGACAAAATCACCGCACCTACCGGCGGATTCGGGCTCGTGGTACCGCGCACCGCCGCACCGGCCCGCATGGCCTCAACCAATGCTTCGGAAACGCAGGTTTCATCCATCGCGCCAGCCATTATGAACGCGTTGCAAGCGCGCGCAGTTCTTCCACCGCCTGCGCTGGATCATCGCTTTTGAATACGGCCGATCCCGCCACGAAGGAATCGCATCCGGCCTCGGCTGCCAAGGCAATCGTATCCGGATCGATGCCGCCGTCGATCTCAATGATGGTATCGAGATTCTGCTGGTCGATGCTCTCGCGCAGGGCGCGGACCTTATCCAGCATGGCGGGCATGAATTTCTGGCCGCCAAAACCTGGTTCCACGGACATGACCAGCACCTCATCGAAGTGATGTAGCTTGTCTAGCCACGGCTCGATGGGCGTATCCGGTTTGATGGAAAAGGCCGCACGCGCACCCAGGTCTCGGATCTTGTGGGCCAAGTCCACCGCGGCGACCTCATCATCTACCGCCTCCACGTGGAAAATGACAGAAGTGGCACCGGCCTTGATGTAGCTCTCCACCCATTTCGCCGGCTCCTCAATCATCAGGTGCACGTCAAGCGGCTTATCCGTGGACTTTCTCACCGTGGCCGTAATATCCGGGCCAAAGGAAAGGTTGGGGACAAAGTGGCCGTCCATGATGTCTACATGGATCCAATCAGCGTTGGAAATGGCCTCTAGTTGTTCACCCAACCGCGCGAAGTCAGCAGCCAAAATTGACGGAGAAATAAGTGGTGCAGGCATACCGTTAATTCTAGCTCCCTTCCTCATCGCCGCGCCGCAATACCGCCATGAACATGGCATCGGTGCCGTGGCGGTGCGGCCACATTTGGACAGATTTTTCTTTGCCCACATTGCCCATATCTGGGATAAATTCCCGCGCATCTAGCTCCTGTGCACCCAGCTTTTCTACCGCCTGGTCCACGATGGTGCGGGTTTCGCGCAGGTCCGGCGAACACGTGGAATACACCACGACCCCGCCCGGCCGCACGAGCTTGAGAGCAGAGGACAATAGCTCGAATTGCAATGTCGAAAGCTCGGCAATATCGGCTTCAGATTTCCGCCAGCGTGCCTCTGGACGGCGCCGCAAAGCGCCCAGCCCCGAACACGGCGCGTCCACTAAGATGCGATCGAAGCCCGAGCCCACCTGCGGGTCGCGGCCATCGGCCACATGGACGGTCACCGGCAACCCCTGCACGGTCTTTTCAATCAGTTTCGCGCGGTGCGGTGATACCTCCACCGCATCAACGTGCGCGGATTCGATGCGCGCTAAGGCCCCCATCAGGGCCGCCTTGCCGCCCGGGCCCGCGCACAGGTCGAGCCAACGTCCCTGATCAGTACCGCTGACGGGCACCTCGCAGACCGCGCGGGCGATAAGCTGTGAGCCTTCATCTTGTACCGCGGCCATTCCCTGCTGGACCGGTTCCAATTGGCCTGGGTCCCCGGAATCCATATACACCGCATAGGGCGAATAGGTACCTTCTTCATTTCCGGTAATCAGCGCCAATTCCTCGGCGGAAATTTCGCCTGGCCGCGCCACCAGGTGCACGCTCGGGCGCTCGGAATCCGCCGCTAAGGCAGCGGGCAATTCCTCGGGGTCGACAACGCGGGCAAAAGACTCCGCGATCCACGTTGGGTGCGCATGCCTAAAGGCCAGGCCTGCAATCTCGCCTTCTGGGGCCAGCCGCTTGAGCCACTCATTCGGCGGTGTGCGGGTAATGGTGCGCAAGATGCCATTGGCGAATCCCTTCGCTTTTTCTTCCCCTCCTGCCACAACGAGCCGGACGGAGGTATCTACCGCCGCGTGGGGTTCCACGCGCGTATACAGCACCTGGTAGGTACCCAGGCGCAGGGCATCGATGACCACCGGCGAGATTGACTCAAGCTCGCGCGAAGAACACCGCGCGATCACCGCATCGAGCACACCCAAGGTGCGCAGGGTGCCATAGGTAATCTCCGTGGCAAATGCGGCATCGCGGCCAGAAAGCTTCTGCTTGCGCAGTGCCTTGGGCAAGACGAGGTTGGCAAACGCATCCTCTTCACTTACCCGGCGCACCACATCGAAGGCAACGGCGCGGGCCGGATCCACGCCCTGGTCGATGGCGGCCTGCACAAGGGACTTCCCCGCGCCTGCGTTCTGCGCGCCCGCATTCCGGCTACCCCGGCCACCCCGGGTATCCCGATGACCTCGGTTGCCCTGGCGTTGCGGACCACGCTTGCTTTGATCACGCTTGCCTTGGCCACGCTGCGCACTACCGCGCTGCGCATTGCCGCGCTGGGGCGCACCATTCTTGCCGTGCTGCGTAGCCTCCGGCGCCTTGTCGCCAGACTTACTGCGGGAGCGGAATCCACCAGTCACTGGAACCTCACCTCTGCGTTCTTTCCTAATCCACGCGCCCAATCGGCCGCATTCATCATCTTTTTGCCCGGTGGCTGAATCCTATCCAGCTGCACCGGCTGCGTCGCGGTCCCGATATACACCGCGTCCTTGCTAATCAGCGCCTCGCCAGGCTGCAGGAGCTTGTCGATGCCCTCGGTGAGGCGGACCGGGCCTACCTTGAGGCGGGCATCGTCAAGCAGCGTCCACGCGCCCGGGCCCGGGGTGTGGGCGCGGATATGCCGGTCAATGGCAAACGCTGGCTGCGCCCAGTCAATGCGGGCTGCCGCGGTAGAGATCTTCGGCGCATAGGTGGCCTCCCCATTTTGGGCCTGCGGCTCCAGCGTGCCGGCCTCGAGCCCATCCATGGTGGCTACCAGGAGATCCGCGCCGGAATACGCCAGGCGGGTGAGCAGGTCGTCCGCAGTATCTGTCCCGGTGATGGTTTCTGTGACCGTGCCGAAGACCGGGCCCGTATCCAGGCCTTCTTCGATCCGGAAGGTGGACGCGCCGGTAATATCATCGCCCGCCGCGATAGCCGCTTGCACCGGTGCCGCACCCCGCCAGGCGGGAAGAAGGGAAAAGTGCAGGTTGACCCAGCCATGGCGCGCGACATCCAAGAGATCCTTGCTAATGAGATTGCCATAGGCCACCACCGGGATGGCCTCTGGCTGCAGCTCGGCCAAGCGCTGGCGCAGGTTATCGCCATCTTCCGTACCAGGCCGCAGCGTGGCCGGGGTTAGCACCTCGATGCCGTGTTCTTGCGCCAGCGCCTTCACCGGGCTCGGGTGAAGGCTGCGGCCCCTGCCCTTCTTTGCATCGGGCCGGGTAATGACCGCTACCACTTCGTGGCTGGAGGCAAGCAATTTCTCCAATGCCACCACCGCCGGCTCTGGGGTGCCAGCAAAAATAATCCGCATACTGGATGAGTCTCCTCGAGGTCTCGGGTGAAAATTCTAGGGTACAACGACCCCGCCTGCGTTGCCGAAGCTCGCCTAGCCCGCGGTATTAAACCACTCGGCTTCGCGGATAGTACGCATGGCGGCCTTGCGGTCGGTATCACCAAGCCGGCGCAGGAATAACACCCCATCAAGGTGATCGGTTTCATGCTGAATGCACCGCGCCAAAAGGCCGGAGGCCACCATTCCCACCGGCCGGCCTTCTACATCGCGCCCAGAGACAAATACCCGATTGTGCCGCGGCGTATCGGCGCGAATCCCAGGAATGGATAGGCAGCCTTCCGGGCCAGCCTGCATGTCTTCTCCCAAAGGCGTCCACACGGGATTAATCAGAGCCCCGCGCAACCCGGTCTGCGTATGCGAACAGTCATAGACAAAGATGCGCTTGAGTATGCCCACCTGGTTC
This sequence comes from Corynebacterium sp. KPL2850, assembly GCF_040225855.1. Classification (NCBI taxonomy): domain Bacteria; kingdom Bacillati; phylum Actinomycetota; class Actinomycetes; order Mycobacteriales; family Corynebacteriaceae; genus Corynebacterium; species Corynebacterium sp. KPL2850. The sequence goes on along the minus strand of NZ_JBEHFV010000002.1, from coordinate 17,964 downwards.
GCCGCCAGCCCTACCCCACCTGCGGCATCCATGGTCTCCAGCAGGTTTTGCGCCAAAGTGCGAAGACCAGAGTCAAAGGTAGTAATCTCTTCTGCCCGCGTACTCAGTACGGGATCCCCGTAGAGCCTGATGTCTAATTCCGCCACTGAATCTTCCCTTCCTCATGTACTGCCTATTCACCTAAGTTTATGCGCACTTCTAACCCACGTGAATGGGATCGACCATGATGCGTAGTGGCAATTCATCCTTCCGGGCGCTGCGCGCCGCATTAGCCTTGCGCAATGCGCGCCCAAGCTGCGACCGCGGCCCCAGCGGGGCTCGCACCACTAGACGTTGCGGTGGGCCAAAGCGGTCCGCATCGTATTCCCCGGGGAGGCTGTCCCCTGGCGGGAGCGGAACCGGGCCTAGAACCTCGGCGTGCTCTGGCAGATCCACCAACTGCTCGAAGGAATCCAAAGCGGCGTCCGCCCCGTCAATGGCGGCGAAGTGCACGGCCGGCGGAAAGCGCACCTCGCGCCGGGCACGCAATTCTTCTGCCGCGGCCGCGACCATGTCCCAACTTATGAAGTGGCGAACCACGGGAAGTTCCGGATCCGCAGCGATGATGACGCGCCCGCCCTTAAAATGCGGCCTGACCATGGTGGCCGCCTGCGCCCATTTGGCCAGGCAGTCCTCGGTGGCGCGCAAGTCTTGCCGGTTTAACAAAGTGCCCGCATCCAATAAGAGGGCCGCGCCATAGGCGCCGCCTTTCACCCGCGGCTCAGCGCCCGGGGTGGCAATCACTAATGCCGGGGCATTTTCAATTGAGCCCACAACCTTATTTCCGCCGGAGACCACAACGGATGTATTGGGAAAGGCGCGCCCCAATTCCTCCGCGGTGCGTTCAGAGCCTAAAACGATGGCGCGCAGCCGCGGCGAGCCGCACTCGGTACAGCGGTGATTGGTGGCAATGCGCCCACACCAGCGGCAGGTAGGCATGACCGCCTCCTCGCTTGAGCGCTCGGAGCTCGGAGGCAACCCCAATGGCCCGTTACAGTGGCGGCACCGCGCAGGAGAATGGCACTTTCCACAAGCCAAAATAGGCGCGTAGCCCTTGCGCGGGACCTGCACAAGCACCGGTTCACCGCGGTCGAGGGCCTGCTGTGCTGCCTGAAAGGCCGGCGCTTGCACAGAGGTCGTACCGCCCTCCAAATCCCGGGAAATGGACAGCCCGTAGGCACCAATGGCCAAAATATCGGGCCGGCGTGCCTCTATGGTTGAGGCGCTCGGTATGAGGTCGTGTGCCCACCCTGAATCCACCAATAATTGGGTTTCTGCCGTGCGCGAATGGTTGGCCGCAATGAAGCTGCAATTTTCGAAGGCAGAGCGGGTAGTAAGCACCTCCCGGGCGTGGACGTAGGGCTTGATATTGTCCACCAAGTTATCGTTACCGTCATCAAAAATAACGGCTAGCTGGAGGTTGTCCACGGGAGTAAAAGCCGCCGAGCGCGTACCAATGACTATTCGCGCCTGGCCCACCAAGGCCGAAAGGTAGCGGCGATAGCGCGCTTGCGGGCCCATACTATTGGTCAGCACCGTGATTTGTTTCGGCCCCACGACAGCGCGCAGGGCGTTTTCCAGGGCATCAACCACCTTTTGGTCTGGGACGACGATAAGTACGCCTCCCCCGCCCAAGGCAACCTTGGCCGCCAAGGCCGCCAGCGCGTCTTCCCATTCATCGCCGGGGGCGATTTGCCACGCGGCGCGGGCTAATTTCCCGCCCAAGATGGAATCAACGAACGTTTCCCCATGCTGATAGGCAGACCACCCGGATAAATCGGGCTCGCTGGCTGCACCGAGGTCTTCCCACGGGGTATCCAAATCCGCTTCCTCCGCCTTTGCATGGCGCGGCGGAATGGCAGAGCGAATGATATCGGAGCAAATCCCGCCATAGCGATCCGCCAGGGCTTCTACCAGCCGGGACAGCTGCGGTGGGTAGACCTGGAATGGCGAGATGACTCGCTCAATAAAGCGCAGCTGGCCACCGAAGTCGGAATCATGCTTGCGCTCGACGATGATCGCATCCACCAGGCGCCCATTGAACCGGATGCGTACCTTCACCCCGGCTTGGGCGCTTTCAGATTCGGCCTCATCTACCAGGTAATCAAATCCCCGATCAAGGTGAGCAACCCCTAAAAGAGGCAACACCCGCGCGACCGGTTTCCGGACGGCGGGTGTTTTCTTAGGCATAAGCCCATATTCTACAGACCAGCGGCAGCGCGCAATTCCTCCACGCGGTCCAACTGCTCCCAAGGCAGGTCAACGTCGGTGCGACCGAAGTGACCGTAGGCGGCGGTCTGGGCGTAGATAGGACGCAACAGATCCAATTCGCGGATGATGGCGGCTGGGCGAAGGTCAAAGACCTTATTGACGGCAGCTTGGATGTGCTCATCGGTCAAGTTCTGCTTCGCGGTGCCGAACGTCTCGACGTATAGGCCGACCGGCTTGGCGCGACCGATGGCGTAGGCCACCTGCACCTCTGCGCGGTCTGCCAGGCCTGCGGCGACGATATTCTTAGCCACCCAACGCATGGCGTAGGCCGCAGAGCGGTCCACCTTGCTGGGGTCCTTGCCGGAGAAAGCACCGCCGCCGTGGCGGGCCATGCCACCGTAGGTATCCACGATGATCTTGCGCCCGGTAAGGCCTGCATCGCCCATCGGGCCACCCAAAATGAAGGAGCCGGAAGGGTTGACCAAGAGGTTGGTGTCCTCGGTGTAGTACTTATCAAGGCCGGCGTCCTTGATAACCCATTCCAACACCTCGCTGCGCAGGTGGGTTTCTAGCCACTTGCTATCTACCTCAGGATCGTGCTGGGTAGAAATGACGACCGTATCCAGGTGAGACGGCTCATTGTCCTCGGTATATGCGAAGGTCACCTGGGTCTTGCCATCCGGGCGCAGGTGGTCCACAATGCCCTCTTTGCGCACCTGAGTCAGGCGGCGGGACAGGCGGTGTGCCAAGGCGATGGGCAATGGCATGTACTCCGCAGTTTCATTCGACGCGTAACCAAACATCAGGCCCTGGTCGCCGGCGCCGGCGGTGTCATTTTCTTCGTCATAATCAGCACCCTGATCGCGTGCCTCGGTGGAGGTATCCACGCCCGCACCGATTTCCTGCGACTGCTCGCCGATGGCGATATTAACGCCACAGGTATTGCCGTCGAAGCCCACATCGGAAGAGGTAAAGCCGATGGACTTCAGGGTCTCGCGCACTAGAGCCGGGATTTCCACGTAGGCATTGGTGCGAACTTCGCCCACGACGTGTACTTGGCCGGTGGTAACCAGCGTTTCCACGGCGACGCGAGACTCCGGATCCTTTTCTAAAAGTGCATCCAAGATGGCATCCGAGATGGCGTCACAGATTTTATCCGGGTGCCCCTCAGTAACGGACTCGCTTGTAAAAAGACGAGCTTCCACTGCAGCGTTATCAGTCACAAAAACTTCCTTTGATTATTACTTATTCGATACCGAGGCATTCTGCCCCAACCCATTACAAGGCAACCCTAGACCAAGCGGTCTATAAACGCAATATTTAATTTCCCGATTCAATCATTTCATTCACGGCGCCCAGAATCTGCACCGCGACGACCTGCTTGGATCCATGCTCTACGCGCTGTGGTTCCTCGTTTCGCCGCAGGATCCACCCCTCGCTGCTTTCCTGGCCAAAGGTCACGCCGCGGCCGACCTCATTGGCCATCAGTACGTCGCACCCCTTGCGCGCAAACTTTTCTTTCGCGTAATCCAGCGCCGAAGAATCGGCATCTCCCGTCTCGGCCGCGAAACCGACGATGACGCATTTTTGCGGCACCTCGCCCTCCTCGCGCGCTGCCACGAGAGACTTCAAGATATCTGGGTTTTCCACCATCTCTAGCGTCGCGAGCGCATCATCGGCCTTGCCCTTTTTCATTTTGGACTCGGCCACGTTCGCGGGCCGGTAATCCGCGACCGCCGCGGCCATGATGACGATATCGGCATCGCGGGATTCCTCGCGCATCGCGGCCTCCAAGTCTTGCGCAGAAACGATATTCCGGATCGTAGCCCCGCTCGGCACCGGCAACTCCGCGGTATTGCCGGCCACAATCGTGACATCCGCGCCCTTGTGTGCGGCCACCTCTGCCAGCGCATACCCCTGCCTGCCGGAGGAACGGTTTCCTAAATAGCGAACCGGGTCCAATTCCTCTTGGGTGCCACCGGCAGAAATGACCACCTTCAGCCCCGCCCAGCTGTGATCGATATGAAAACCCGCGAGCTCGGTTCGCGCGATGGCCGCAATCTGTTCTGGATCCGGCAGCCTGCCTGCGCCCGTATCCTTACCCGTAAGGCGCCCGTGCGCTGGTTCCATGACGGTAATTCCGCGCCGGCGCAGGGTCTTTACGTTGTCTTGTGTCGCTGGGTTATTCCACATTTCGGTGTGCATGGCGGGCGCCACGATGATGGGACACGTTGCCACCAGCACGGTCGCGGTCAACAGATCATCGGCGCGTCCCGCAGCCAAGCGCGCAATGAGGTCAGCCGTGGCAGGGGCGATGACCACGGCATCGGCCTCCTGCCCTACAGCTACGTGTTGAACGTCCTCTACGGCCTCGAAAACACTGGTTGAGACGGGGTTTCCGGATAATGCCTCAAATGTTGCGGCGCCGACGAAATTCAAGGCGCTTTCTGTAGGAACGACGCGGACGTTATCGCCGTGTTCTTTAAAATTGCGCACTAGGTGGCAGGCTTTATACGCGGCGATGCCACCGGCAACGCCCAGCACGATATTGCGAGGAGAATTTGAAACAGTCACATCGCACAATCGTACCGTGCAGGCATGACAAGAGCCCCGCCCGGCCACCACGTTAGTTCCACAAAAGTGAAACCATTGGGGATTAGCCGGACGGGGCTGAAATGAGGCACAAGGTGCGCACGCGAAAGCGCGCGCTACTTACTTGCCTTCCTCGTGGTCCAACAGGCCTGCGTCGATTTCGCGCAGCGCGATGGACAGTGGCTTCTCGCCGGGTTCTGGGTTAACCAGCGGGCCCACGAACTCAAAGACGCCTTCATCTTGCTCTTGGTAGTAGCTATTGATCTGGCGCGCACGCTTGGCAGCGAAAATTACCAAGGCGTACTTGGAAGAAACCTTGTCCAACAGCTCATCGATTGGCGGGTCAGTAATACCAATCGGATCATCAAATACCGGTTCCGACTTTGCGGATTCAGTGTTAGAAGGGGTGGTCACGTTAGTCACATGCACCTTTACATTGGTTGAAGATGGTCAAAGGAAGAATCTATCCTCGCAGGATATCACTAATGGCGGCCACTGCCTCATCTAGGTTTTCATTGACCACAACGTGATCAAACTCATCCTGTGCAGCTAGTTCCTCATACGCAGTGTGCAACCTACGATCGATGACGTCTTGTGGTTCGGTACCGCGACCGGTCAGGCGCTCTACCAACACCTCCCAGGAAGGAGGGGCCAGGAAGACCAAGTCCGCTTCCGGAAGGGCCTTCCGGACGCTACGCGCACCGGCCAGGTCAACCTCGACGAGAACCGGGCGCCCTGCTGCCAAAGCCTCTTCTACGGGACGGGCAGGTGTTCCAGAACGCTGCAATCCGCCGTGAATATCTGCCCATTCGAGCATCTCACCGGCATCAATGCGTTCTTGAAAAGCCTCAGGGGTGACGAAGAAATAATCCACGCCGTCTTTTTCCCCGGGGCGGGGCTGGCGCGTAGTCATAGACACGCTGAAATACAGCCCCTCGACGTCATGTCGTAGACGCGACACTACGGTGGATTTACCCACTGCGGAGGGACCCGCCAACACGACGAGGCGACCGCGAGCAGTTGCGTCAGCCATGGACGTGATTATTCGTCGTCGTAACCGAAGCGCTCAAGAAGAGCACGACGCTGGCGCTCACCCAGACCGCGCAGGCGGCGGGTCTGTGCAATCTCCAGATCTTCCATGATTTCCTTGGCCTTGACCTTGCCAACCTTAGGCAGAGCCTCGAGGAGTGCAGAAACCTTGGTCTTGCCGATGATCTCATCGGTCTCGGCCTTTTCCAGCACGTCCTTTAGGTCGGTCTCGCCGCGCTTAAGCGCAGCCTTGAGCTCAGCGCGAGCCTTGCGGGCCTCAGCGGCCTTTGCGAGAGCTTCCTTACGCTGCTCATCAGTCAACTTTGGAAGGGCCACGAGTTTCCTCCGATTCATTAGATTGGTTCTATTACTTCTGGCACTGGGTACCAGACTCCGGTTGCCAAACGCGATGTAAATACCGCGGAAAGTTACCCTGAACCTTCGAGCACACCGACTTCTGATTATCCTAGCACCGCTAGTGACACGATGACGATCAACAGCCCAAATGGGCCACTCGTTTTAGCACGTCAACGCACATGCTTAGACCAAAATACCAGGTAAACGGCGCGGCCGTTAATCGACCCCGCCGCGTGTTCTAATCCCGGAATTGGTCTGCGGTATCGATCACCGCTTTACGCAGGTCATCGACCTGAGGACCGCGCTGCAGGACGGCGCGCGAGACATTCGCAAAGCCCAGCTGCGGGCACTCAGACACAATGGCGTGCACCTGCTCGGGGCCCGCCCCCTGGGCACCGACGCCGGGAAGCAGCACCGGGCCATTAAGCGAGTCCAATCCGGGCGGATTATCCACGGTCGCGCCCACCACAACGCCGACGCTTCCAGCAACACCGGCCTCTTTCGCCGAGGCATTGAAGGCGGCGCACTCGTCCACGACCGCCTGGGCAATCGAGTCCGCAGTGCCCGCAGGCACTGCCTGAATGGCGCGTGCCTCCGGATTAGAGGTAGCCGCGAGGACGAATACACCGCGGTTGTTTTCTTGCGCCGTGGCAATGGCCACGCCCAATGCCCCAACACCGAGGTACGGCGAAAGTGTCACCGAGTCAGCGCGCAGGGGCGAGGTCTCCCCTAGCCAGGCATCGCCATAGCCTTCCATGGTGGAGCCGATATCGCCACGCTTGGCATCCGCCACCGTCAGGCATCCTGCCTCGCGCAAACCGGCCAGCGTTTCTTCCAAGACCGCAAAGCCTGCGGCACCGAAGCGCTCAAAGAAGGCCACTTGCGGTTTTACCAAGGCTGCGGAATCCGCGAAGGCCTCGACGCAACGCATGCTGAAGGTGCGCAGGCCTTCTGGTGAATTATCCAGCCCCCATTGCTCTAAGAGGTACGGGTGCGGATCGATGCCTACACACAGGCGACCTCGTTCGCGGCCGGCGTCCTCTAGGCGCTGGCCAAAGGTTTTAGTTGCGTGGTCCATGCTCAAGCTCCTGAAGTGCGCGGACCTGCAAATCACCCTGGCGCAGCGCCTCGATGCCCTGCACCGCCGCCGTCACGCCTTGAACCACCGTGACCAGCGGCAGTCCCATGTGCACCGCTGCAGCGCGGATATCGTAGCCGTCGTGGCGGGAACCGGCGGAACCTGCTGGCGTATTGAGGATCCAATCCACCTCGCCGTTAAGGATCTTGTCCACGATGGACTCTTCGCCATCCTTGGCTTCAGAGACCTTGACGGCGACCTCACACTCGATGCCGTTGCGGCGCAGCATCTGCGCGGTACCCGCAGTAGCGATGATGTTGTAGCCCATCGTGGCCAAGCGCTGGATGGGGAAAATCAGCGTTCGCTTATCCCGGTTGGCTACGGAGACGAAGACCGTGCCTTCAATCGGCGGACGAGCAAACGCGGAGATCTCCGCCTTGGCAAAGGCCGCACCGAAGTTGGTGGCCAAGCCCATGACCTCACCGGTGGACTTCATCTCGGGCGATAGCAAGGAATCGAGCAGGCTGCCATCTGGGCGGCGGAAACGGTTAAAGGGCAAGACCGCTTCCTTGACCGCAATCGGGTGATCAAGCGGCAAGGAACCGCCATCGTAGGAGGATGGAATAAGTCCTTCTTCTCGCAGTTCCGCGATGGTGGATCCCATCATGATGCGAGCGGCGGCCTTGGCTAGCGGCACGCCGGTCGCCTTAGAGACGAACGGAACGGTACGCGAAGCGCGCGGGTTAGCCTCGATGACATAAAGGATGTCGTCCTTCAAGGCGAACTGGACGTTCATCAGGCCCTTGACGCCGATGCCCTCGGCCAAACGGCGCGTGGACTCGCGCACATTCTCGATGTCCTCTGGGCCCAGCGTCATCGGCGGCAGGGCGCAGGAGGAGTCACCGGAGTGAACGCCGGCCTCCTCGATGTGCTCCATCACACCGCCGAGGTAGACCTCGTTGCCGTCGCACAGGGCATCGACGTCGATCTCGATGGCCGAGTCCAAGAAGCGGTCCACCAGGACCGGGTGGTCTGGGGAAAGCTCTGTGGCGCGCTCGATATAGTTCTCCAGCGACTGCTCATCGTAAACAATTTCCATGCCGCTGCCGCCCAACACGTAGGAAGGACGAACCAGAACTGGGTAACCGATGGACGCTGCTACCTTCCGGGCCTCCTCGAAGGAGGTGGCGGTGCCGAATTGCGGTGCGGCAAGCCCACCGGCTTCCAGCACCTTGCCGAATTCGCCGCGGTCCTCGGCGGAGTCAATGGCGGCGGGGCTGGTGCCCACCACCGGCACGCCGGCGGCATCGAGGCGCTCTGCCAAGCCCAACGGGGTCTGGCCGCCCAGCTGCACCAGCACGCCGGCGACCTCGCCGGAGGCTGCCTCTGCGTGGTAGACCTCCATGACATCTTCGAAGGTCAGCGGCTCGAAGTACAGGCGATCAGCGGTGTCATAGTCGGTCGATACCGTCTCAGGGTTGCAGTTGACCATCACGGTCTCATAGCCCTTGCGGGAAAGCTCAAGGGCGGCGTGCACGCAGGAGTAATCGAATTCGATGCCCTGACCAATGCGGTTCGGGCCAGAGCCCAAGATGATGACCTTGCCCTTCGAGCCTTCCGGCGCCGGGTGGACCTCGGTTTCGGCATCGGGGTCCAGCTCATAAGAGCTGTAGTGATACGGCGTTTGAGCCTCGAACTCGCCGGCGCACGTATCGACGGTCTTGAAGACGGGGCGAATGCCCATGCGCCAGCGCAGGCTGCGCACGCCGTCTTCGCCGTTGAACTCGGGGCGCAGGGCGGCAATTTGGGCATCGGAAAGCCCAAAGACCTTGGCCTCGCGCAGGAGCTGCTCGGTGAGCACGGGGGCATCAACAAGCTCCTGGCGGAATTCCACCAAGCCCTCGAGCTCCGCGATGAACCATGGGTCCACGCCGGAGGCCTCGTGGACCTCGTCAACCGTAGCGCCGAGGCGCAGGGCCAGCTCGATATCGTACATGCGGCCCTCGGTGGGGCGCTCGAGATCCTTGAGCACCGCCTGCACGTCGGTGGCGCGCTCGCCCGCAAAGTACTCATCTGGCTTGGTCCAGAACCCGTTGGGCTTGTTTTCCAGCGAGCGCATGACCTTATTCAGGCCGGAGATGTAGTTGCGGCCAATGCCCATGGCCTCGCCCACAGATTTCATCGTGGTGGTCAAGGTGTCATCGGCGCCGGGGAATTTCTCGAAAGCAAAGCGGGGCGCCTTGACAATGACATAGTCCAAGGTCGGCTCGAACGCCGCCTGGGTTTCTCCGGTGATGTCATTTTGCACCTCGTCCAAGGTGTAGCCGATGGCCAATTTCGCGGCCAGCTTGGCAATGGGAAAACCCGTGGCCTTGGATGCCAGCGCCGAGGAGCGGGAGACGCGCGGGTTCATCTCGATGACGATGATGCGGCCATCATCGGGGTTCAAGGCGAACTGGATATTGCAGCCGCCGGTATCAACGCCCACCTCGCGGATGATGTCGATGCCCAGATCGCGCATCTTCTGGAACTCGCGGTCCGTCAGCGTCAGCGCCGGCGCCACCGTCACGGAGTCACCGGTGTGCACGCCCAGGGCATCGACGTTTTCGATGGAGGCGACGACGACCACATTGTCATCGCCATCGCGCATGAGCTCGAGCTCGTATTCTTTCCAGCCGAGGATGGATTCCTCGATGAGCACGTTAGCCTCAGGCGAGGCCGCAAGCCCGCCGCCGGCGATGCGCTCAAGATCTTCGTTATTGAAGGCTAGGCCGGAGCCCAGTCCACCCATGGTAAACGACGGGCGCACCACGACGGGCAGGCCGAGCTTGTCGACGGTCTCGTGGACCTCATCCATGTTGTGGCACACCGCCGAGCGGGCGGATTCCCCGCCTACCGAGGCCACAATGTCCTTGAACTTCTGGCGGTCCTCGCCGCGCTCGATGGCATCGATATCGGCGCCGATGAGCTCGATATCGTACTTATCCAAAATGCCCTGGCGGTCCAGCTGCACCGCGGCGTTCAACGCGGTTTGCCCGCCCAAGGTAGCCAGCACGGCGTCGATGGGGTGGCCTTCCTCGGTCTCCTTGACCAGGATCTTTTCGATGTATTCCGGCTCGATGGGCTCGACGTAGGTGTGGTCGGCGAATTCCGGATCCGTCATGATGGTGGCCGGGTTCGAGTTCACCAGGGTCACGCGCAGGCCCTCGTCCTTGAGGACGCGGCAGGCCTGGGTGCCGGAGTAGTCGAACTCGCAGGCCTGGCCGATGACGATGGGCCCGGAGCCGATGACCAGGACGTGATTAATGTCAGTGCGCTTTGGCATAATATTTCTTCCTTTTCCTGGGTGACTACTTATTCGGGGTGTGGTTGGCCATGAGCTCTAAGAATTGATCAAAGAGCGGGTTGGCATCATGCGGGCCGGCGGCTGATTCTGGGTGGTACTGCACCGAGAAGGCCATGCCATTGCGCAGGGCGACGCCCTCGACCGTGTCATCGTTTAGGCAGATGTGCGTGATGTGGGCTGGGCCGAAGTCCGAGGCGAATTCAGCATCTTCATCGGCCAGGTCGTAGTTATCTGGGGCTTGCAGCGCGAAGCCGTGGTTTTGGGAGGTGATATCGATCTTGCCGGTGAGCATGTTGCGTACCGGGACGTTGATGCCGCGGTGACCGAACTTCATCTTGTAGGTGGATAGGCCAAGCGCGCGCCCGAGCAGCTGGTTGCCAAAGCAGATGCCGAAGAACGGGATTTTCGCCTCGAGCACCTTCTTAATGGTGGCAACAGTGTCGTCGGCGGTGGCCGGGTCACCCGGGCCGTTGGAGACGAAGACGCCATCCGGGTTATAGGACTGGACTTCTGCAAAGGTGGTGGTAGACGGCACCACGATGGTCTCAATGCCGCGCTGGGACAGGTAGCGCGGCGTTGCGGATTTCACGCCCATGTCAAAGGCGACGATGGTGTATTTCTTCTCTCCCTTGGCCTCAACAATGTAGGGCTTATCGGTAGATACCTCGGCGGCAAGGTCCGCGCCCTCCATGGAGGACTGGCTCTGTACCTCCTCGAGGAGTTCCTCTACGGGCCGGGTGGCAGCCTCGCCGGAGAACAGGCCTGCGGAGATGGAACCGTAGTTGCGCAGGTGGCGCACCAGGGTGCGGGTATCGATGCCGCGGATGCCGATGACGCCTTGCGCCTGCATTTCCTCGCTCAAGCTGCGCTCTGCGCGCCAGCTGGATACGCGGCGGGACAGATCGCGGATAACCAGGCCTGCGACCCAAATATTATTGCCGTGGGACTCGTTGTCCTCATCGTTCCAGCCGGTATTGCCAATGTGCGGGGCGGCGGAGACGACGATCTGGCGGTGGTAGGACGGGTCCGTCATCGTTTCTTGGTAGCCGGTCATCGCGGTGGTAAATACGGCCTCGCCGAGGGTGGTGCCGGTAGCGCCGAAGCCGTAGCCACGGAAGGTACGCCCATCTGCAAGGACGAGGATTGCTGGGGTTTTATCAGTCACGTCGTGGCCTTTCTGTGCCTTGATTGGGTGTTGTGTGCAAGGTTAGTCCTGAGTAGCGGCGTTCAGATCGAACGTTACCGAGCCGCGCAAGATGGTGTGAGTAACCCGCGCGCCGAATTCCTCGCCCGCATAGGGGTTGTTCTGGGACTTGGATGCAAGCTGCGCGGAATCGGATACCCAGTGGTGTTGTGGGTCAACGATGGTCAGGTTGGCTGGCTCCCCCACTTCCAAGGGGCGACCGTGGCCTGGCAGGCGCGTGATCTCAGCGGGGCGCTCGGACATGACGCGGGCGATAAAGCGCCAGTCCGCCAGGCCGGTTTCCACAAAGAGCTTGGCGATGACCGCCAGCGAGGACTCCAGCCCCAGCATGCCGGGGCGCGCGTTTTCGAACTCCACGCACTTGTCCTCGGAGCCGTGCGGCGCGTGGTCGGTGGCGACGCAGTCAATGGTGCCGTCAAGAAGCGCCTGGCGCAGCGCCTCCGTATCGCGCTGTTCGCGCAGCGGCGGGTTCACGCGGAAGAGGCCGTCATAGGTGCGCAGTTTGTCATCGGTCATCAGCAGGTGGTGCGGGGTGACCTCTGCGGTAAGCGGAATATCGTGTTCCTTTGCCCACTGCAGCAGTTCCACCGTGCCCTGCGTGGAGGCGTGGCAGATGTGCACGCGGTTGCCGTAATCGCGGGCCAGCAGGGCGTCGCGGGCAACGATGGATTCCTCCGCCACGCGCGGCCAACCGCGCAGGCCCAACCGGGCGGCGTTTTCACCCTCGTGGGCAGACGATCCACCGGTCATGCGGTCATCCTCGGCGTGCTGGGCCAGCAGCACGTCCATGCCCTTGGCGTATTCCAACGCGCGGCGCATCAGCTGTGGGTTTTGCACGCACTTACCGTCATCAGAGAACATGCGCACCTTGGCATCGCTGCGCGCCATCATGCCGAACTCCGTTAAGGACTTGCCTTCCAGGCCCTTGGTGATGGAGCCGACTGGGTGGACATCGCAAAGCCCCAGTGCCTGGGACTTTGCCCACACGGATTCGGCGATGATGGGCTGGTCCGTGACCGGCGTGGTATTGGCCATGGTAAAGACCGCGGTAAATCCGCCCTTGGCCGCGGCCTTGGAACCGGACTCGATGGTCTCGGTGTCCTCACGGCCTGGCTCACGCAGGTGCACGTGCATATCAACCAGGCCCGGCAGCAGCACGTTGCCTTCGCCCTCAATGGTCTCCGCAGCACCCTCTGCTTGCACCTCGGGCCCGATGGCGTCAATAACCCCACCGCGAACGAGAACGTTGGTGGGCTCGCCTTCCCCATACAGGCGAATATTTTTAATCAGTAGGGGGTTCTCAGCCGGTGCGGACAGCCGGCCGGTAGCTGGGTACGTAGTCATTTTCTCTCCCTTTTACGTGGCTATGGTCTGCCCGAATTAAATCCCGGCGTTATCGCCATTGGTCAGCAGCGTAAAAAGCACTGCCATGCGCATGTGGACACCGTTGTTGACCTGCTGCAATACCGTGGTTTTATCCATATCGGCCACGGCATAGTTGATCTCCATGCCGCGCAGCATGGGACCTGGGTGCATGACGATGGCATCCTTGGGCAGCGCCGCAGCGCGCTGCTGCGATAGCCCGAACAGCTGCGCATACTCGCGGTGGGATGGAAAGAAGCCGCCGTCCATGCGCTCTTGCTGCACGCGCAGCATCATCACGACATCGGCATCTGAAAGCTCTGCATCAAAGTCATAGGACACGCGCACCGGCCACTTGTCCACACCCCACGGCATCAAGGTCGCAGGCCCCACGAGGGTGACCTCCGCGCCCAAGGTGTGCAGGAGATCCACGTTGGAGCGCACGACGCGCGAATGCAGGCAATCGCCCACAATCTTTACCTTCAGGCCCTCGAAGCCATTATCGCCGCGCAGGCCTAGGCGCTGGCGCATCGTAACGGCATCAAGCAGCGCCTGCGTCGGGTGCTGGTGCGCACCGTCGCCGGCGTTGATAACGGCGGGGCCATGCCCATCCGGGTCCACCCACTGGGCCAGCTGTTGCGGCGCACCGGAGGATGGGTGGCGCATGATGATGGCATCGGCGCCGATGGCCGCCAACGTCAGGCCCGTATCCTTGAGGGACTCGCCCTTTTTCACGGACGAGGTCGAGGCCGAGAGGTTGATCACGTCAGCGGACATCCACTTGCCGGCTGTTTCAAAGGACGAGCGCGTGCGCGTGGAGTTTTCATAAAAGAGCGTATAAATCGTGCGCCCGCGCAGCGTCGGCAGTTTTTTGACCTCGCGGCCATCAAGCGCCTCGCGGAAGCGATCGGCCTCATCCAAAAGGCCGATGATCTCTGCGCGGGATAGTTCCGCGCTATCGATGAGGTGTTTCATGAGTGCGTTCCCCTTATCTGCGCGGCATCGTCCGCGGACATAGAGCGGGTGAGAACAACGGCATCGCGGCCATCGATGTCTTGGATATATACGGAGACATCTTCTTCCCGCGCCGTGGGCAGGTTCTTGCCCACATAATCGGCGCGGATGGGGACTTCGCGGTGCCCGCGGTCGACCAATACGGCCAACTGGATAATCGAAGGCCGGCCGACATCGCCCAGCGCATCGAGGGCGGCGCGGATGGTGCGGCCGGAATAAAGGACATCATCGACCAAGATGACCGTGGCATTATCGATGCCGCCGTCTGGGATGGAGGTCGGTTGCAGGGCGCGGTGCGGGAAATTGCGCAAATCGTCCCTGTACAACGTGATGTCGAGCGAGCCCCATGGAACGGGGACCCCGGAAAACTCGTGTATTTTCTGCGCGAGGCGCTCCGCTAGGGGCACTCCGCCTGAGGGGATACCCAGCAAAATGACCCGCGGGGCTTCCGCGGAATCGAGCGCCGTCTTTTCAATAATCTGGTGCGCGATGCGTGCAACGGTACGCGAGACATCATCGGAGCTCAAAAGCTCCAACTGGTTCGCGTTCACGTCAGTTCCACTCATCGTGACCTCCTTCCCCGCCTCACGGTGCGGTCATTAAAGGATGCCTGTCAATGAACTTGTAGACGTCTATGCTGATAGACACGTATTACTCTAGCACCTTGCCCACCCGTGGGTGAGGCTAAGCCGAAAGAGGTGCATTACGCAGTGAGTTTTTCCGCGCAGCACGTAGTCCCAGCCACCCGCGAACACGTCTGGCAATGGCATTCCCGGCCAGGGGCCTTGGCGCGCCTGAACCCACCTTTCGCATTCATGAAGCCAGTGCAACAGGCCACCGATCTGGGCGATGGCACGTCCCTGCTTTCCCTCCCCGGCGGCTTGCAGTGGACGGCCCAGCACGATCTATCCCGCTACCAGGCCGGCTATAGCTTCAGCGATGTCTGCATCAACGCACCCATCCGCAAATTTGCCAAGTGGCGCCATACGCACCGGTTTTCCGATCACCCAGGCGGCACGCTGATTACAGACGAGGTCGATACCCGCATCCCCGCTGCGGCCCTCAACTCGCTATTCGCCTACCGGCAGCACCAGCTCACCCAGGATATTTCCTTTGAAAACCGCCTGCGCGAAGGCCAGCTCGGCCAAAAGCCGTTAACCATCGCCATCACGGGCTCTCACGGCAGCGTGGGCAGCGCTCTGACCGCACAGCTACAAACTTTGGGTCACACCGTGATCCCGCTCGTGCGCGGCAGCGCGGAACCCGGCCAGCGCGAGTGGCGCCCACACCACCCGCGGCCCGATCTCCTCGAGGGCGTCGACGTGCTAGTGCACCTGGCCGGCGAACCCATCTTTGGGCGCTTTAATGACAACCACAAAGCCGATATCCGCGACTCCCGCGTGGGCCCCACCGAAAACCTCGCCCGCCTGGTGGCCACCACCGATTCTGTACAGGCCATGGTATGCGCCTCTGCCATTGGTTTTTACGGTTCCGAACGAGGCGATGAGCTGCTTTCCGAGGACGCCGAGCGCGGCGAGGGCTTTCTTGCCGATGTCGCAGCGAGCTGGGAACAAGCCTGCGACCCCGCCCGCGAGGCCGGAAAGCGCGTGGTCAATATCCGCACCGGCATCGTGATGTCCGGCAATTCCGGCCTACTACCGCTGTTGCGCGCGCTGTTTTCCACAGGGCTTGGCGGCGCCTTTGGTGACGGCAACTTTTGGTACAGCTGGGTGGCACTAGACGATCTCACCGATGCCTATATCCGCGCCATCGTGGATGAGAAGCTTGCGGGGCCGGTCAATGGGGCATCGCCAAGCCCGGTGCTCAACAAGGAATTCGTTTCCGCCTTAGGCGCCGAATTGCACCGGCCCACCATACTGCCGATTCCCCAATTCGGCCCCGCCCTGCTCCTGGGCAAGCAAGGCGCGCAAGAACTCGCCTTGGCCGACCAGCGTGTGAAGCCACAGGTGCTGGAGGATTTAGGCCATACCTTCCGCTACCCCACCATCGACGCAGCCTTGGCGCACGAACTCGGCGGCGAAAGCCTGCTCTAAGTCCAGGCCATTGCAATACTCCTGGCGGCCGAAACGCCTCTACGCAGGCAAGAGCTCCGAGGCCTCCCCGACCACGCTGACTAGGAGCATGTCGCGGGCACGCGACGCCGCAACGTAGAGCAGTGCGCGCTCGCGCTGTAACGCTTCGTCGGCCTCGGCGGGTGCCAGGCCTTTAAACAGGTAGCGCTGCGGGAGGGCCTCGGCGTTGACGTCAAGCAGGATGACGTGGGTAAATTCCAGCCCCTTCGCGTTGTGCATCGTCATAACGGCGACTGGGCGCTCCTGCGAGGTACGGCGGCCGGCGCTAACGGCAACGTCGTGCTCGCCCAACTGTCGGGCAATCTCTTCCCCGCGCTGGTTGGTGCGGGTGAGCACGCCGATGGAGACGTCCTCCTCCCCCTGCGTCCATTCCTTAATGTGGGCGGCAAGCACCGCGGCCTCCTCCGCCTTAGGGGAGGACTGCACCACTATGGGCGCAGGGCCCTGGCGCGCCGAGTGATACCCGGTGAGTTCATCCACGTCCTCTTCGGAGTCCACCCACTCTGTGCCCTCCAGAATCGCGGTGGCATAGCCCAGACGGCAAAGAGCAGTCCAAACGAGTCTCAGCGACAGCCGGCAGACTCATGGAAGGAGCCCGAGTTTCCGGCTGGAAACAAGCCATCACCCAAATGGCCGTGGCCTACCCCGACAGCTTCGACAAATACCTATAAACCTAACCCCACACTCAAGCTATATACATATTCGATCCATCCCCGATCGGGCCTGACCCCGGTGTGTTTACTTTCCGAGGTCAAGCCCTACCCTCCCCTCAATCCTGATAGCGCCTATCAACCAAATAAACGTACTAATCCCCCTTCCTCGCTAGCAAACCACCTTCACAAGTCGAGTAGCAAGACTGGCCCAAGGCTGACTCTAGATCGTTAGAATAGATAATTGAATGGGTTCAACACGGCACCGCATAGAAACAAAATCTATTGGAAGCGTTTCACCCATCGCGCCCCGCCCGCTAAAGTTGAATGACGCTGACACATGCAAGCAGTTTCACTACATCGGGAAAATTATGATTCAGAGCCCTGGGGTTGCCCGCAAATCGTGGACACGTAGTTAAGCTGCTTAGGGGTTAAGCAGCGGCCTTCTTATTACCATTTTGATCAGCGAGCTGGGCTTCGAAATCGACGGGGCTTACCATCCCGATGGACGAGTGGCGACGGCGCCGGTTGTAGACAATCTCAATCCAGCGAGCCACCGCCTTCCGGGCTTCGTTGCGGGTTCGCCATTCCTTCCGATCGTAAAATTCGGTCTTCAATGTCGACCAGAACGACTCGGCCATCGCATTGTCAAAGCAGACACCAGTACGGCCGACCGATTGTGCAATCCCTAGTTCTTGACAGACCTGCCACAGCTGTTCGCTGGTGAACTGGGTACCACGATCGGCGTGGAAGACCACGCCGTCGGGTACTTCACCACGCAGGGTGTAAGCCATGCGCAGTGCACGTTCAACTAGGTAAGAATCCTGCACACTATCCATGGACCAGCCTAGGACTCGGCGGGAGTGTCCATCGCGGATAACGCATAGGTACAGCCAGCCCTCATTCGTGCGTAGATAGGTAATATCCGACATCCACACTCGATTAAGCTGCCCTTGATCAAATAGGCGTTTCACTAGGTCTGGAAGCGT